>SLRE01000006.1 GCA_007131125.1 Bacteroidales bacterium
AGGCATTCGGCGGGTAATTGCCGGAGGGGCTTGGTGCCATGGGTATTCTTACAACCTGGTAAGGCCGGTCATAACAGGTGTTGTAATTGCTGAGCAAATAATCCAGGTTGGCCTCAATGTATGGCCCATCCGATACTCCTTCGGGAAATTCTCCCACCAGAAGGGTTTCCTCATCCAGTAGCTTCATGTGCATATCCAGGTGGGAAATGTTGTCGTAGGGAAGTTCGTCCATTTTTATGTAGCGGTCGATTCCCTTGAAATCATAAAATACCTGGTCAATTTGCTCTTCGGTAAATCCCGGGTTTTCCGAAAGGATAAGTTTGGAAGAAAAGCCGGTGCCATGCCCGTCGGCCATAAAGTTGCCGCCGGTAGCAGTTAACAAACTTGATTGATGGGCCAGCTGAAATATGGGCACATCCAGGTAACCAGCCATAAATTGCGGGATCTGGTTGTCCTGTGGGCGGGGGCGGTTGTAATCCCAGTCCACAAAGGCCAGTTCATCTTCCTCCTCAAGGTAAATGCTCTGGGGGCCGTAGTCCCTGACCCATACCGAATTAAACGGTGCCTGCACAAACTCTATGTTTTCTAAAGGCACACCACCGTTGGTAAGATAAGTCTGGACCTGACCAATATTGGAGGTAATGATGTAAACTTTTGCCGAAGGGCGGGCATGTCGCACGATTTCCCTGAGCTCTGCGCTGTATCCGGCCCAGGTTATAATCACTCCCTGCACTTCTTCGTATTCTCCAGGTGTACGGGGTGGATTGGCAGGAGGCTGGGTGTTGCGCGGCTCCGGCCGGTTTTTTAAGTATTCCTGGTAAATGGATCTTTCATGCTCCGTCATGCCTTTGGGCAAAGGATCCTGTGCCAAAGCAAAGTTCGTATTAAGTAACAGCAGTATCGGAAGGATAATGGGTAAAAACTTTTGCATTTTAAAAAATATATTTTGAATTTGCTTTATCTGGTTTTTCTGCGGAAGGACAAAAATAACGATTTTAATATAGGTTTTTACATATTTGGAAATAAAGTTTTTGTTTTAAGTGAAACCCCGTTGGTTTTGGGTTTCAAAAAACCTATTTTTACAGCCGGTATAAATGCAGAAAAAAATATAGGAATAGCCCGGCAATCTTTATATGACATTACTTTGCTGATAATTATGAAAAGAAAACTATCATTTGTCTTATTGTTCTTAAGCCTGTTTTTACTTTGCGATTCTGTTTTTGGAAGGGTGCTGATTGTTAACAATCACCGTCCTTCTCCGGGAGAATATTTCAGCCTGCAAACTGCCATACAGTTCTCTTCACCATGGGATACCATCATGGTAAAAGGCTCGCCGGTAAATTACGGCAATGTAGTGGTAGATAAACCTCTGATCATTCTGGGAAACGCCGATCCCTTATCCGGTGATAACCAATATACATCTAAACTCAGCAGGGTAATGTTTACCGACAACCTGCAGCTGCGCACCAAGGCTTCCGGGTCTTTGCTAAAAGGATTTGAGTTTCAGCATTATCAGGGCGATCGTCCAAATATCACCATCAGGATCAGAGGCAAGGAGCCCATTTCAGAAGTAAGGCTGAAGAATAATTTTATCTGGTACATGCAACTTGGCGATAATGCAACCGAATGGGAGATCATCAACAATATTTTCGGGGGATGGATTGATGGGGGTGGAAGGTTGAACCAGCCCGGCTCGGGCAGTTCGGCATCCGTTTTTTACAACAACATTATCGGCGATGTCCGGGGTTTTCAGGCCCCCAATACCTTTGAGAACAATGTGATTACCGGCAGGCTGATGCGCCTGAAGGAGCAGCAGTTTTCCCGGAATATTTTCAAGTATCAGGGTTATCTTTTCCAGGATGTGGCCAATTGCGATTTTGTCAACAACCTGGCTGCTGCCGACAGCCTTTCTGCCGACAATTGCTATTTGCCAGTGAACAACCTGGTGGGGCAAAACACCTGCATGAACCTGTCCAATACCGGAAGCGGCAATCGTATGGGAGTTAAACCGGGTTTTGTTGGAGTGCAGCAGGGTGAGGTGCCCAAAGGAGTCGGGGCTTTTCGTCTGGGAAGCGGATCTCCGGCAAGGGGTGCCGGCCGGCAGGGAGAAGACCTGGGCGTTTTCGGAGGCAACCATCCCATGCCGGAAGCTCCTTTCAACGCTATGAAAACAAAAGAGTTGATGGAGGCATGGTTCCTGGATAAGGAAATGCCTGAACCGGATCAGTAACGAATCCGGAATTTATCATAACCCGATACCGGGATATAATTCACCGTAACATTGTCAACCCATGCCACAGAGGGGCCTTTGTGGCACCAGTCAATAAACTTTTCCAGGTCATTTTCTTCGCCTTCTGCTTCAATAAAAACACTCCCGTCTTCCATGTTTTTCACAAAACCACTGATTCCCATCTGGTTGGCAACACCCTGGGTGTGGTATCGGAACCCTACACCCTGAACTCTTCCGGTAATTTTTATGCTGGCACTTTTTTTCATATTTCCTGGTTTTGAAAAATATTTGTCAAAGCGGGATGATTTTCTCAACCTTATTGTTGCGGATGAAGCCGGATACGATCTGCCGGCTGTCTTTATTGTCATTGGCATCCTTAAGGTATTCCCTGAACTGCTCAGGGTCGGTGAGCGGAGATGAGTCCACTTCCAGAAAGCCTGTGGCTGAAAGTTTACCGTTTTCAATCAGCACCAGGAATTTCTCCTCAGGGGTTCGGCCCCGGTCAATAAGGATAAGGTTTTTCTGGGGAAGGGTTGCATGCTCCATTGCTTCTGTTACCCGGCGGTTATAAGCATCGGGTGGCTCAATGCCTATGCAGGCTCCCTTGCAGATTTTTACAGCATGCTGAAAGCAGGCTCCTGAGGTGGCATACAAACCGCTGAGGTTCTGGCAGAGATTAAACTTTCCCACCAGGTCAAACAAAAAGTTCCTGGCTTTTTCACGGCTCGAAAAACAGGTAACGGGGTTGTCGCCGGGCCGGGTTTTTTCAATTTTCAAAGTAAGATAACCATTTTGATCTTCCTTTGCGTAAAGGCCGAAACTGAAAAAACACCGTCTTTGGCGGCGGTTGAAAAAAGGCTGATGGGTTTTTATTTCATCAGACTCGATTAACAATGCTGCAAGCTCGCTGCCGGTAACCTTGTATTCTACCCTGCGGATCTGATCCGCCATTTCTATGGATTTTCCCGAGCTGCCATTGCCCATATGATTCAGGATCCTTTGCCTGATGTTTTTGCTTTTTCCTATGTAAATAATTTTGTCTTCCTGATTAAAGAAATAATACACTCCCGTTTTGGCAGGAATTTTCTCAATCATTTCCCAGGTAATATATGCGTTGAATTGCCTGATGTTTTTTCCGGCAGCAAGGAGTTCAGGAATTAAACCATTGGAGTTGGTTTGCAGCAGCAGCTCAAGCAACTTCACCGTTGCCATGGCATCGCCTTTGGCACGGTGACGGCTTTCGATGTCGATGTTGAGCTCCCGGCACAACCTGCCAAGACTGTAGGAAGGCTTTCCAGGAATAAGCTTGCGGCTGAGTTTTACCGTGCAAAGTTTTTCGCTGTGAAAATTGTATCCCAGGCTGCGGAATTCATTTTTGATAAAATTGTAATCAAATGAGGCATTATGGGCCACAAAAACCTTGTCGCGGGTAATTTCAACAATGGTTTTGGCCACTTCATAAAACTTAGGGGCCTGGGCAACCATTTGATCGGTAATCCCGGTCATGCTGCTGATAAACGGGGGTATTCTTCTTTCGGGATTGATAAGGGTGGAAAATTCTTCCACAACCTTTTCCCCGTCATGCACAAACACGGCGATTTCCGTGATCTTGTCACGGGAAGGGTTTCCTCCGGTGGTTTCTATGTCTATTACGGCAAACATGCAATCCGGTATCATTGACTACCAAAATTAAGCGTTTTTGCCGTTTCATCAAAAACCGGAAAAAGATATCCATTAAAAGTAGTTTCTATCTCTTCTTGCGGGGTTTAAGAGAAACCATACCGGCCCTGTAGGTCGGCTGACAGGCATTGTCCATCAGCTCCTCCAGGGTTTGCCCGTCAAGCGATATTTCAAAAATCTGCGGGGGTGCTGTAATGTCATGCAGATACTTCATGTTTTTTCCCGAAAAGTAAACGGTAGCTTCTTCGGGACCCCAGCAGTAAGAAGCCACAAAAAAATCTTCAGGTGAAAGCCGTGTGACTTTCTGTCCCTCAGCATCTTTCAACATGAGACTGGAAACCTGAACGGTTTTACCGGTTTCATCCTTTTTCTCTTCAATAGCACTGAATATCCAATGGGTTTCTTCCTGTGAAGGGAAAAAAACGGAAGAACCTGTATAATAAAAAGTGCCAAAGGTTTCAGGAATGGATGACTTGTTTAATAGTTTTCCTTGTTTATCCCACTCATAGAGGGTTTTGGTATCGTGGGCATAAATTTTTTCTCCGTCGGCACTCCAGGTGGGGGCAAAAATGTTCAGTGCATCTATGGAAATATAGTTCCTGGAGTCGTCGTCCATATTGATCATTACCACCACCCGGTGGGGGGTTGTTCCGGTACGGGCCAGTGCGC
>SLRE01000180.1 GCA_007131125.1 Bacteroidales bacterium
AACCCCGGTGCCTAAGCTTCTTCCCATGATCACGATTTTTTCAGGGTCAATGTCATCCCTTGAAGAAAAATGATCATAGACCTCAAGGGCATCGCTATTCAGCTTTTTTTCGCCCGGCCTTCCCTCACTCTTCCCATAACCCCTGTAGTTTATGAGTACGGTCGCCCATCTCTCGTAATGCCTCACCCGCTCAATCATATGGGAAACCTCCTCTGCATTGCCTCCAAAGAAAAGGATAAGGCCAGGTTTTTTCTCCGGTTTGCTTTCGTTTACAAACCAACCATGAAGCTTTGTGCCGTCCTGCATTTCCAGTTTTTTTTCCACGGCTTCAGGATAAGTGTCCCTTATCAGGGTAAGGGTTTGCTGATGAAGAGGCTGTGGAAAGAAAATCATCTTGTCCTGCATGAAATACAAAAACATGCAGATGAGGAAAATTATCAACAGCAGGGCCCCAAAAACCATCCTGATTTTCTTAATCATTTTAAAAAATTTGAAAAACCTTCCGGAGTTTTCAACCTACCTGGCCTTTCTGGCACTGGAAAACTTCCGGATACCTGATTTTACTTTTTCCAGCTTATATTCCGATTGCTCCGAGCATTGTTCCATAAATCTGTAAAACTCCATGGAGCTTCGGATAATGGAAGGCAGCCTGCGTTTGTCCGGTGTTATTTTAGCCGGGTTGAAATAATCAAAAAGGCTAATGGAAAACAACCATTGGTTTAATTCTTCAAAGCGTTCTTTGCTGTAATACAAAGTGTTCTGGTAAAGGTTGACCCCGAGGAAGTCGCACACTTTCTGGTCTTCAAACATTTTCTGGAAAAAAGCTACCTTTTTCTTTAGCATTGCAGCAGGCAATCCGGTATCCTGCCGTTTTTTGCCGGGTGCTGATTTTGGAAGGTCACTAAAGTCAAAAACTGAATGGTCATATTTCAGCAAAGCTTCCAGCAGGATGATGTCAAGATTGATGTCCTGCTTTCCCCTTCCGGTTTTTTTCAGCAATTCTTCCAACGGCCATTGAAGCATTAATTCTTTCAGAAAATTGAATTTGTTCTTATTTTCCGGGGCCAGCTCCTTTAAAGCCCGCAGGGTGAAAAAAGCCAGCAAAAAAATGGAGTTTTCCCGGTAAGCGTTGCCGGGGCCAATCACCAGAAGGTCTTCCAGGGTTTTGCCTTCTGTTTTTAAGGAAAAAGTCTTTAACTGTTCTTTTTTCAGTTCAAAATATTTAAAAGCTTTTTCCAGTGAATAAAGGCTTTCGGTAAATTCTTCCGTTGCGGATTTGGTCTGAATATGGGCTCCATGCTCCAGGGCAATTTGCTGTGAGCATTCCTTAAACCGTTCCTTCCCTTGCTGGAAGTCGGATTTCCGTAGGCCCTTCAAGCCTCTTTTAACTACCCCATCAACAATCAGACGAATGGTCTCCTCATGAAAAACCTCCAAAAAGGCGGAGTGAATTTTTTCAAGTTTTACTTGCTGAAGGGCCTTTTCGGCATCTTCTACAGGCCTTCCGCCAAGTTCATGGTAAAGCTTTTTCAACTCTTCACCGGGTATGGGGATTTCCTGGAAGTCGATAAAAACCCGGTACTCAAAACCCTGAAGGTTCCAGTGGAAACCGTTTTCATGGATTTCCCTTCCGGTTCGAATGTGCTGAAGCCCGCTGATGTGCTCCCTGAAAATGTAAAATACATCCTCCGAATTTTTCAGGGAAAGCGCTTCGGGAAGGGTAACAGAAACAGGCTTTTTGTCTCCGTCTCCTGCCGAAAGTTTTGGGGCAGAATGGAAAATGCGGCCCGAAGCCTGCTCATAGCGGTTGTTGAAAAGTACAAGAGCCCTTTCGTTGCCGTGGCGATTGGTATAGGCAAAAACATTTTCGTTGACATGCCCATGCTCATTCACAAAATCAAAAATATTGAAAAAGTTCACTTCACTGAACAGGGCCCTTTTTTCCATCAGGGGAACAATCTCCTTGTGGTGGCGTTCGACCAGCCATAGGTTTGGAGATTCATTATAATAGGCACGCTGGTACTCCATGCCGTATTTTTCGGTATACCCCTCAATCTGCCCATGTGCAAACATAGGCAGACCCGGAAGTGTTACCATCAGCACACATACCCCGAAATATTTGTCTCCGCTTCCAAACTGCTGTATAGCGGTTTCTTCATCGGGGTTGCTCATGAAATTTACGTAGCGATTGAGAATTTCAGGTTCAAACTCAAGGGTGTTGGTAATCAGGTCGCGGTACTTTTCATTTTCTTCATTTTTGAGCATGTGCATAAAAGCGGAGTTGTATACCCGGTGCATGCCCAGGGTGCGCACAAAGTAGCCTTCCATAAACCAGAAGGCTTCGGCAAGCAGCAGGGTTTCGGGCATTTCCCGGTTTATACGGTCCACCACTTCCCGCCAGAATTCAACAGGGAAAAGTTCATCAAACTGCTTTTGGGTCATGGCATAATCGGCCCGGGATGGAATATCGCCCCCGCTGCCGGGCCTGGGGTACCACAGCCTTGAAAAATGCTTTTTGGCCAGGGTCATGGCAGCATCAAAGCGAATAATGGAGAAGCGCCTGGCTACATCAAATATTTTACCAATTACCGCTTCCCTCACTTCCTGCTTCAGCATATCCAGCTGGGCAGTGTCGTTCCAGGGCATGGCGGTGCCATCATTGCCATGGTAAATGTAGCGGATGTCGTTATAGCGTTTGTCAATGCGTTGAAAAACAACTGCCGCATCCGATTTGGTGTAATAGCCGTCCTCAATGCGAATCTCAATATCGGGATGCTGCGATAGGTTTTCGCCAGAAAAACTGTAAGAGGGGAAAGGGGGAGTTCGGGTTTGGATGAAATAATCCGGGTTTTCCACCACCCACCTGGAATAAACCCCGGTATGGTTGGGCACCATGTCGCTGGCCAGGCGAATGCCTCTTGCCCTGGCTCTTTCGTTCAGGTTGTGGTAAGCCTGCTCCCCTCCAAGGTCGGCAGCAATTTCATAATCGTAAAGCGAATAGGCAGAAGCCACTGCATCGGTATTGCCCATAATGTGCTTTATCCTCCTGGAGGCACGGCTTCTTTCCCAAATGCCAATGAGCCATAGTCCGTTAAAATTCCAGCCGGCAAGCTGGTCAAGCTCTTCATCCGGAATCTGGTCCAGGCGGCGAATCAGGCGCTGGTATTTTTTGGAAAGCTGGTCGAGCCAGACATAAGTGTTTTTTGCCAGCATAACCACCTTTGGCATCCAGTGGGTATCGGGAGTAAATTGTTCATGCTCCTCATAATCTCTCACCGAATCTTTCATATAATCAAATCCCGACTTCCCCAGCAGAAAGCCTTCACCTTCCATTGTTCCCTTATAACGCGGGGCCATGGCAGGAGGGGGGCCACCGCCCGGCTCACCAAGCCTGAGGTCTTCCTTCATCAGGTCTTTTCCCCTGAGGATGCGCAACACGAATTTTTCGGAAATAAGCTTTCCCCACTTTTTTTCAATAAAATCCAGCTGTGCATTCAGGTCGTTGGGCGAATCCAGAATGGGGGCCTTTAAAAAGGTAAATACGTCCTGGTTGTCGGGTCCGAAAAAGGGCTGTTCTTTGAAGAAGTTGTCAAGCTCCCTGATGTATTTCTCGAATACCCTTATGTTTTCCAGGTAGTTCAGGTCAAAAAGTTCTTTTAATTTTTTATTGGCCTGGTTGAAGTTGTTCAGATAAAGCATCATGGCTTCTTCCATGGCAATAAGGATGTTGGGGCGCCCATCCGAATGGCCTGCCAGGTAGTCAGCAGCAGTCATTTTGCCCTTGTAAACGGCAAAGGGTGGGAATTTTTCAGTGAAGTCAAGCATGAGGTCCTGGAGTTCTTTTCTGCCAAGGCGTTCAAGCATCCAACCTGCAGCCTTTACAAATACCTCCTTGTCGACCTGCTCCTCATAATGCCGCAGCAAAAAATGGAATATCTCATCCAAAAGTCCGGCTGCATTCAGCTCTCCGGGATAAATATGATTTTTTGGGGTTCTTTTGAGGTTTAGCTGGTGCGCCAGTTTTCTTACTGCGTTGAAGTCTGCAAAAACAAGATTTCCGCGACTGGAGAAAAGCATGTCGTCGGTCTTGTATTTTTTTCGCACCCCTGCGGCAATGTGTAACTCATATTTTACTTTTCTGAAAAAACTGTAATGTTCACCCATATTGAATCTCCCGCTTGTTTTTCAATAAAGTAATAAAAGTAAGGAATTTTTTTTGGAATCAGGGCAAAGGTGGTTGCTTAACCCGGGAATGTAATTGGCCGGGAAGCTATGGCCGCACGGCCTGATACCTTCGGTAGCATGCCACGATAGCCTGATAAACCTGGTACTCCCTGGATTCGGTAATAAATTCGAAACTCAGGTTGCAATAGTCGAGGAATCTGTCTATTTCCTGTTCATCTTCAAGGTCGGTAAGGCCTCTCACAACGGAATAGTTTACCCTTTCATTGACCAGGGCAAACTTTCGTTCTTCCTCCTTTATTCGCCGGTATTCGCGTCTTTCTCTTCCGCTGCGGCTAAATTGCTC
>SLRE01000044.1 GCA_007131125.1 Bacteroidales bacterium
AGGATGGCTTCAATTTCCAGGGTGTGGTCCCGGGTGCTGCCATAAACCAAAGAATGCGATCCGCATGCATTGTTGGCCACCATGCCCCCGATCATACAGCGGTTTGAGGTAGAGGTTTCCGGGCCAAAAAACAAACCATGGGGTTTCAGAAATGCATTCAATTCGTCCAGGATCACCCCGGGTTGAACCTTTACCCACTTTTCTTCCGGGTTAAACTCCAGGATGCGGTTCATGTACCTGGAAAAATCCAGCACCAAACCATGACCCACCACTTGGCCCGCAAGGGAAGTGCCGGCGGTGCGTGGAATAACAGGAAGATTTTCTTTGCTGCAAAATGAAAGGATTTTTTTCAGATCTCCTTTGTTGGCAGGCCGGCAAACCCCCGAGGGTATTTCCCGGTAAACCGATGCATCCGTGGCATACATCAGGCACCAGGTATCGTCATAAAATAAATCGCCTTCAATCTCTGCTGCCAGCGATTCAAACGGAATCAATGTGTCGGGTTTTTGCATTCAGATGCGGAAAGTTAATAAAGTTTAAGCAGTTATAATCTACATGGTGTCCTGCTTGCGGTAAAAATTGGTGCTTTCAAAAATTTTATCGGCATTGGCCGCCTTAAAACCGCTGTACAATTTTCCATCTTTATCAGGATAGCGGAGGGTAAATTCGTAAAAGCAGGCTGGGATCTCATACATCCCATCGGAAAATTCAAAGGGATTGATCTCTGCTTTTGTGGAGGATTGTTCAAGCAACTCATCCGGTGCTCCGTAGATTTCACTTCCCGATGCATTGTTCATCAGGTAACCGTGGTTTTTTACAAAAGCATTGATCTGCTGGAGGCTTTCAAAGTTTTTCAGCTCGTTTACCTTGATGGCAAAGTGATTGGCACGGTATCCGTACACCAGAGTCCAGGCTGCATATTCACTTTCCTGCCGGAGGGATTCATAAAGTTTGTAGGGAATTTTTCCCCATAAACTTCCACTATAAACCAATTCAGGGCTTTGGTAGGTTTCATCAGGAAGGCTGTCCAGTTTTTCCCTGATTACTTGCTGCAGGTTACTGCTAAACTGGTCCAGCAGCAATTCACTGATGAAAACCTTCGGAGCATCGGGATCGGTTTTGTGCTCAAAATGACGGCCGAACACTTTTTTTGCCTTGAAATCATATTTGCCTTTGGCCTCATAACCATTGTCGGTAAAAATTCTTGCCACCACATCAATATTTATCCTGGGGTCATTAAAGGTGCGCAAGGCAATGTGATCGTGTACTACTTTTTCGCCTTCTTCGGTAAAAAGGTCATAGATCCTTTTTGCAGAAGGGTTCTGCGTAGAATAAGGCAGCCAGAACCGGTTAAAAATATCTTCCGTTTTCATATTTAAGTATTTTTGTTTCCTGAATCCTTTTGACAAAATTCGGGAAAATCCTGATTAAAAGCGAATAATTGCTGAAAGAAATTTTTCCTGATGAAAAATTATTACTCCTTTCCGGATCAATGAAAAATCTCGTTGATGATTCCCGGGGTCAAGGCATTGATGATGCTCCTTCAGCTTTATTCTCTTTCATCTTCTTGTTGTTTGCTTTCTCTTTCAGGCGGCGGGAAAAAGATAATGTTGCGAAGCATGGCCAGGGTTAACAGGGGGAAAGCCATGGTAAAGACCAGCCTGATCCAAACCGGGTCGTATAAGCCGGAGAGTATAAAAAACCATATGAATGTCAGGAAAATAATATCAAGTAAAATGACCAGGGCATTGCCGGGGTCTTTTTTCATCCATCCCGGAAAGGGAAGGCTTTCATTATTCTCTGACTTGTTTTTTAAAATGCGGTAGGTGCAAATTACCCACAAAATGGGAAGTATATACCCAATGATGAGCCCCACAACCCAGAAGTCGAAATACCTGAAAGAATAAAGAAAACCAATAATTGCCTGACCCCAGAATGAAGTTCTGAAATTTTTTCTGCTTCCAACCGATGCATGGGTTACACTGCTTATAAAAGTTCCGGGGGTTGAGGGTTGTTCAGGCATGAAACACGGTATTTTTAATTGGGTTTTATCTTTCTATGTATCTTTTGGGTTTAATGACCCTGTCTCCAAGCAATTGAAATTTTGCCATTACAGGGTTGTGATCGCTATGTTTGAAATCCAGGTGTTTTCCCTGCACATCCAAAACTTTGATGTTGGGCGATACCACAAAAAAGTCTATCAGGGTAGTTAAGGTGCTTGCCGGATCATAAGGAGTTTTTGCCCTGCGGTTGGTGGGTACGTTGGCATCATAAACCCAATGCCATTCCGGCAAAAAGTCTTTGGGGATATACATTACATCCAAAGTGTCGAACAGATTGAAGTAAAAATCCGGTTCAAACTCCGGCGGGCACATGTTCCAGTCTCCTCCTGCGATTACATAGTTCCCTTTTTCGTATTCTTTTTGCAGGGTTTTTTCCAGGAAATCCAATTGTTTCTTCCGCAGTGTTCCGTCATCAAATGCAGAATTATGGGTATTGATCACCACCAGCTCCTTTCCGTTATCCACCGGGTAACGGTTCAGTAAAAAACAGCGCTGCAGGTTGAAAAGCCTGGAAGGCCAGGGGTAGGATCCCGGAAAGCTGTACCGCTCCGAAATAATAGGGGCTCCATGACTGATGGTGAGGATACCGGATTTTACTTTTCCCATGGGAGCATAAAAAGGTACCGGCACAAAGCGCACATCATAATTTTTCCCAAAGGCATGCCAGGCTTCCGGCATGAGCTGTTGCAGGCTGTCCACAGAATTGATCCGGTAAGATCTTTTGGATTCTTTATCTACCTCCTGCAGCAAAATGAAATCCTTATGGCTGTTCAGTCCGATAAAATCCAGAATGGCTTTGTGGTTTTCATGGGTGCGTTCCCTGGAGGTGCGCATGCTTTTTCCACCATCATAAAAAAAATCCATGTCGTCTCCCATACCGGCATAGCCAATATTCCAGGTCATAATGCTGATCTGGGCCGTATCACTGAAAAGGGTGGGTTGGTCACCGGTAAGCACAAGGGTTCTTTCGGCAGGACGGTAAAGGGTTATTGCCGCAAAAAGGATTAACCCCCCGATTACCAATATTAAAAGAATGATCAATCCCATAAGGAATTTCAAAATATTACCGGCCATGGTTCATTTGCAAATTGTAATTTGTCAATCCTCTGTCAACAGCCCCATTGCAAGGTTCAAGTCCGTTGCAATTTTTGGAAATTTGTCCCTGCTGAACGTAAAAGATATTCAAAAATAAGGTTATTTTGCAAAAGTTTTTCATCTGTTTTTGTCTGATGGTTCCCGGTTTTAAAATTATTTGCACATGAAAAAATTGCTTTCCAAAGCATTATTGCTTTTTTGCATAGCAGTTATCATTCCTTTTTCAGGCAAGGGGAAGCCCGGCTTTTCCGGACAGGATTCCGACTCTCTTCCGGCGACTGACCATATTAAAACCGGCTGGACCTTTGGAGCTTTGCCCGCGGTAGCTTACAATACCGATGAAGGTTTTCGCTACGGGGGGCTGGCCAATTTTTTTTATTATGGTGACGGGGAAACCTATCCCGATTACCACCATTCGGTTTATGTGGAATGGTCGCGAACCACTAAAGGTAACGGGTTGAACAATCTATTCTTTGATTCACGCACCCTTATTCCCAATACCAGGACCACCATCGACCTGATGTATCTCACAGAGCAGGCACTTGATTTTTATGGTTTTAATGGTTATGAGGCGCCCTACTTCATGGATTTCGAAGACCCCGATCATCCTGAATATATTAGCAGGATGTATTACCGCCATGAGCGCAAGCTGCTGCGCATTACCGCTGATATGCAAAGGAGGTTCTTTCACGACCATTGGAAATGGATCGGAGGTGCAGGTTTTTTCGGAGTACAAACCGGTCCTGTAAACATTGATCAACTGAATGAAGACCTTAGCGCTGACGATCAGCTTCCCGATGTGCCGGGCATTTATGAAGAGTACCTTGCATTGGGACTGATACCGGAGGATTTGAGTGAAGGCGGACGAACCACTTTTTTTAAAGCCGGACTGATACATGATACCCGCGACAACGAATCCAATCCAATGCGGGGTACCTGGAATGAAGCTTTTCTAAACATTGCCCCGGGATTTATGGGAAACGGCGATTATGCCTACACGCAACTGGTGGCCATTCACCGCCATTATATTACACTGCTTCCCGAAGTGCTCTCCCTGGCCAACCGAATTGGCTATCAGGGCAAACTTTCAGGTGAAATGCCTTTTTATATGCTGCCCTTTATTTACAGCTCCTTTAAAACTTACGACGGATTCGGAGGGACCAAAACGGTAAGAGGGGTGAGGCGAAACCGTATCCAGGGAGATGGAATTGCTTATGGAAATTTTGAACTGCGCTATAAATTTTTCAGAAGAATAATCGCCCGCCAGGATGTTTATCTTTCGCTCAATGGCTTTGTTGACGGAGCCAGGGTGGTGCAAAAGCATCCGGTAAGTTATGAACAGACCCCTTTTG
>SLRE01000001.1 GCA_007131125.1 Bacteroidales bacterium
AAGGTTAAAATAAGGATCATAAATGGCCACTTCTACTTCGCTGAGAATTTCCCTGTTCTGCCGATAGATGGTTTGAAGGGTTTCGGGCTCAACCCCGGCATCCAGCAACACGTAAGCCCTGGAAGCGGCCTCTTTGGCCAGGTGGTTGTAAAACTCACTGCGTCGGTCTTCTGCAGCAGAGAAAAAGATATACACCGCAAACAACAACAGGATTGTGCCCGTAAGGGCAGTAAAAAGAAAAGTTAACTTGGTACGAATCTTCACGGATAAAGGTTATTGAATTTTTCCCGGGAAACAGGAAAACTGGGTTAATCAATCCTGGCGCATCAGCACAAACCCCATCCCGGTTCTTGTATGAATGAGTTTCTGGTCAAAAGGCTTGTCCACTTTTTTGCGCAGATAATTGATATATACATCTATAAAGTTTGTGCCGGTATCAAAATGGGTATCCCAGACGTTTTCGGCAATTTCTGAGCGGGAAACCACCCTTTCGGGATTCCGCATCAGGTATTCCAACAAATTAAATTCTTTAGGGGTCAGGGAAATCTCCTGCCCGGCCCGCCTGGCCTCCTTTCTTTCGGTGTTAACCTCCAGATCAGCATATTTCAGTACCGGATCAGGTGCCGGCTGCCGGGTGCCGGCACGTTTCAGAAGGGCACGGATGCGGGCAAGCAGCTCCCTGAACTCGAAGGGTTTTACCAGGTAATCGTCAGCACCGGCATCAAACCCTTCTACCTTGTCATCAGTCTTTCCCAAAGCAGTCAGCATCAGCAAGGGTATTTCCGGCTTCGCCCTGCGAATCTTGCGGCATACGTCCAGACCGTTTATGCCAGGCAACACAATGTCGGAAACCACCAGTGAAAAGTCATTGGAATAGGCAAGTTTTAAACCCATCTCACCGTCATAGGCCACCATGGTTTCAAAGCCTTCCTCTTCAAGGCCCCTCCTGATGATACCGGCCAAACGCTGGTCATCTTCTATTATCAGAATTTTTTCCACAGGTTTTTCGGTCTGTTACAAAGTTTTGTGCTCTAAATGAAAACGGCCTAAACAATATCCCTTTGCAAATTTATCCAAAACCTTTCAAACTCTCCCGGCAATAAAAACAATTTCAGTAGTCCCCGGCATATTCAATTCTGAGGCTGTTTCAAGCTGCTTCAAAACTCCACAAACCACTGCCCCGAAACCTTTGAAAGCTCAATAATAGACCCGGCATGCTGAGAGAGGGTTTCGTAGTAATTCATATACACCTCATTGAGGGTGCGCTGGGCTTCCAGCACTTCCAGCAGGGAAACATCTCCGCGCTGATAGCTGTATACTATGGCATCTCGCACCCTTTCGGCATCTTCCAGGATGGTTTCGGTAAAGAGCATACGTTTGCGGTTCTGTAAAAGAAATTTTTCCCATGCTGACCGGAGGCCGGCTTCGGCATCCAGCAAAACGGCTTCCAGGCCGGTTTGGGATTGTTCAAACTCAACCCGGCTTAGTTGAAACTCTCCACGGTTAAACCCCGAAAACTTCAAAGGGATTACCAAACCGGCATATACTGCCCTGAACCCGGGAGAAGGCCGCATGGCTCCCTCGTTATGGTAGCCGGCGATGAGTGAAATATCGGGCAAACGCTCCGACCTTGCCAGCCGCATGGCGTATTCACTGGCCTCCACATCCCTGCGGGCGGCCCGTATATCGGACCGGTTTTCAAGGGTTTGCTCTCTAAGGGCCTGGTAATCCACCACTGGCTGCTGCAACTCCAGCTCTCCCGCAAACACCAGGGAGTCGGAAGTAATGCCGCCCATCAGGAAATAAACCTCTCCCATAAGCTCCGAAAAACCGGCCAGCTCATCAAACAGCTCAGCTTCAAAGTTGCGGGCTTCCAGGCGGGTTTGCATCAGGTCAACCTCACCGATCTCCCCGGCCTCAAACAAAGCCTGGTTGATTTCCATAAGCTGATTCAACTGTTCAAGGGTCAGGTCCATGCGGTCAATGATTCTTTGACTTGCCAACACTTCAATAAAGGTGGTTGCTGCCTCAGCACGCAAAAACCTTAAGAAGTCGTCAAGTCGGGCCTCCGAAGCATATTTCTCAGCCCGGGCCTGCCGGATGCGGTTGCGCCGCTTTCCAAACAACTCAACGGGAACTTCCAGTTCAAATTCGATATTGCGGGGAAAGCCTGAAAACTCATCATCTTCAAAGGGGGGAAAGATCATTTCCAGTTCGGGGTCTTCAAAAACCCGGGAGGCCACCAAAGCTGCTTCCGCGGCAGAAACCTCGTACTGCTCAATGATCAGTTCCAGGTTGTGGGCCAGTACATGCTGCAAAAACTCCTCAAACTCCACCTCCCGAATATCCCGCTGGGCCTTTAACCCTGCAACAGAAAAAAACATGCAAAGGGAAAAAATGACTGCTTTTTTGATCTTGCTCATATCTAAATGTCTTTCTTTTGGTTTTCAATTTCCGGATTATGTCCTTTTCAAAGATTCTGCTTTAGACAAATGCCGCTTTTCCACCAGGTAATAAATCACCGGCAAAATGATCATGGTTAGGATGGTTGCTGAAAGCAACCCGCCCATTACTACGGTGGTGAGAGGACGCTGAATATCGCTTCCCACTCCAAAGGTAAAGGCAGCAGGCAACACCCCGAACAGGGTGGTCATGGCGGTGATCATTACCGGGCGCAACCGCATAACGGAGCCCTGAAGCACGGCCTCCTTCAGGCTCAATGCAGCTTTTTGCTTCACACGGTTGAGGTTGGAAATCAGGATCACCCCGTTTTGCACTGCCAGCCCCGACAGGGCAATGAAGCCCACCGTACTGGCAACATTCACGGTCATGCCTCTAAACTGCAGGGCCAGCAAACCTCCCAGAACAGCAAGGGGCAAACATGCCAAAATAACCAGGGGATGACGAACAGTGCCAAACTCGGCATACAACAAAAGAAAAATGATGCCAAGTACCATGGGTAGGATCACCATGGCACGACCTTCCGCCCGCTCCTTGTTTTCGAACAGACCGCCCCATTCCAGTGAAATTTCATCCGGGTCGTATGTGACCTTTTCATCAATGGCCTGCTGGGCTTCCCTGATGAAGTGAGAAAACTCCCTGCCGCGCAGGTTAAGCATTACGGTGGCATGGCGCCGGTTCATTTCCCGTGAAATGGTACTCTCACCGGTTGTCATTTTAATGTCGGCAACCTGCGACAAGGCCACACTGGCACCGGTTGGAGAAGTAAGCAAAAGATTGCCGACCTTTTCGGGAGTGTTGCGGGTGTGCTCAGGATAACGCAGGATCACGTCATACCTGCGCTGCCCAAGAAAGATCTCAGAAACCTCTCTTCCACCAATGCCAACCTCAATGAGTTCGGCAATCTGTGAAGCATTGATCCCGTAACGTGCCGCAGCATCCCGGTCGATATTGATCTGCATCTGGGGCAAGGGGGGCTCCTGGTCAAGGGTCAGGTCCACGGCTCCTTCCACCCCTTCCAAAACATCCATTACTTCCCCGGCTATGCGCCGTGTTTCGCCAAAGTCCTCTCCAAATACTTTTACCACCAGCTCGCTGTGAGCCCCGGCCACTTTGTCGTTTACCCCGTCAATCATCGGCTGGGAAAAACCTACCGTCATGCCCGGAATGCGCTGCAGCCTCTCGTCCATTTCATCGATAAGGGTGAGCTTACTGCGGCGCGGCTCCCAGGTCTTGTATGGCTTAAGGCCAACCATTGCCTCAATATGGGAAGGGGTAAAAGGATCGGTGCCGTCATCATTTCTACCCAACTGGGTTACAATAAAGGTCACTTCGGGAAACTCCCTGACGGCATCCCGCAGTTCGGCCGACATTTCACTTCCTTTTTCAATGGAAATCCCGCTAGGCAGCTTCACCTGCAACCAAAGCGTTCCTTCATCTATATATGGTAAAAACTCTTTACCAATGCGGGCAAAAACAAACCCTGTCAGCAGTACGGCAATCACAGCAGGGATGAGGGCGTAACGCGGAAAGTCCAGCAAAAAGCCCATCATGGCGCGGTATTTTTCTTTAAGCCATTCCATGGGTTTATTAACAAAAACCCGGGAAGGTTTGCTGTAAGCCCACAGCATCAAGCCGGGAATAACCGCCAGGCTGAAAAGGAGGGCGCCTCCAAGAGCATAGGCGACAGTATAGGCCATGGGGGTAAAAAATTTGGCCTCTATACGTTCAAATGCAAACAGGGGCAGGTGAGCCGCAATAATTATCAGCACAGAGAAAAAGATGGGTTTTGCAACTCTGAAAGTGCTGTCCGCAACCCTTTCTTCGGTAAAAACCTCCGAAGGGTTTTTTTCGCGTCGTGCCTGCAAGGCTTCCACGATTACAATGGCGGCGTCCACCAGAATACCAAAGCTCAATGCCCCCAAAGAAAGCAGGTTGGCGGGAATATTGGTAAGATACATCAGGGCAAAGGAAACCAGCATGGCAAAAGGAATAACCACTGCCACAATCAGGGC
>SLRE01000163.1 GCA_007131125.1 Bacteroidales bacterium
AGCCCGGTCTCGAGTTTGCCGCTAAAAACCTTGATTTTTGCACGGTCCAGAGGATTTTCAGGGCAACGGTTATTAAACACTCCTAAAAGGAGAACTTTAATTCAGTATTGATCATACGGCCAGGAGCGATCATATTGCGGGAATCTACAAAATCCTGATCCAAAAGGTTGTGGACTTTAATTGCTACAGATAACCCCCGGAATAATTCTCTCCAAACATGGAGATCAATATAGTTAAATGCTTCAATTTCCTGTGTGTTGACATCATTAAGCCATTGCGATCCTTTGTGATTAAAAGAAACAAAGAAATTAACAAAGGGGTTTCTCCAGCTTACTGAAGTATGAAACTGGTTGCGGGGTTGATAAACCAATTCCTTACCTTCAAGATTTTCATCCTCATTAGGATCAAACACCCGGAATTCTTTAATTTCTGTATCCGTATAACTGTAAGAAACGATCCAGTTGAGTCCGCTGCTTATGCGATAATTTGCTCCAAGTTCTGTTCCGGAAATATTTACCCGGCCAATGTTGTCTTTGATCCGGATGGGTCGCATACGGTTGTTCAACATTAAGGAATCCCCTGTAGCAATATAGGAGTGATAGTCGGTGCCCTGTGCATAAAATATTGCAGGAGAAAGGGTTAACTTTTCTCCAATAAATACATCCCCACCGATTTCAAAATTGTCAAGGTATTCGGGTTGCAGATTAGGGTTGGCCAACTTCATACCCCCCGATATGCGTCCGGTGCGGCACATGTCATCCAGCACAGGTGCCCGGAAGCCCCGGCTGAAGCCTGCATATATTCTGAAGTTTTCAGGGAGATGATATTGCACCGAGAGCCTCGGGCTTAAAGCTGAAAAAGAAGCATCTTCCAGGTCTCCGGTAAATTCCTGTAAAAACGATGTTTCATCGGTGGGATCTTCAACCAAAAAGGCTCCATCATAAAAATTTGCATGGTCAAACCGCAAACCAGCCAGGATGCTCCATGGGGTATTCCCAAAACTTATTTCATCCTGGAGATAAATGCCCAGTTGGTTCATTTTTCCTAAGTTGTAAACCTGATCGGTGGTTGTAAGGTAAATATCCGCCCCGTCAACTGCACCGTGACGCAGGTCAATCCCTGTCGTTAAGGTGTGTGAGGTACCAAGGTTTAGGGTATAGGAAGAAAGAAAACCTAGATCATCACGGATGGACTCCACATCATAGCGACTAAAAACATCGTTTCTTACGTTCTCCCTGATGCGTTGGTAATTTTCCCTTTGTCCGTACATGGAAATATTCAGCTGGCTGCCGTTTTCAAAACTACCCCGATATGAGAACCTTCCGTTAAAGGAGGAGTATTCATTATAAGCTCCCTCTTGAGCAGCAAATTCTTCATTTTCAAAACCAAACCCTGTAAAATTGGCTCCTGTGCCCCTTTGGCCTGTATAGTAGGCAGTTGAAAACTCGACCATGTGATTGGGGTTAAAAAAGTACCCCCCACGGCCACTAAGCTGGTATTCATCGAGAAAAGAAGGTATTGAGAATTCATCAATTTCATCGGCGGGGGTGGTAATATAACCATCGCTCATGCGGTAGCGGCCATTTACCCCCCAGAAAAAGTCGTTTTGTCTGCCTGAAACCATCACCTGGGAATTGGCAGTTTCAAAAGTTCCGTAGCTTTGTCCTGCAATGCCTTGCAATTTGGCTGTAGGGGTGGGAGAAATCAGGTTGATGACTCCCCCCATTGCATTTCCACCATGGATGCTGGAACCAGGCCCTTTCATTACCTCTACCTGTTCAATATCTTCGGGATTGATTGCGTTCCAGTTTACTGAACCTCCATCGGTTTTGTTCACTGGTACTCCATCCAGCATTACAAGCGTTCTCCCGGCTTCGTTGCCCATGCCTCTCATGGAAACAGTTGCCGACCCCAGGATAGAAGTACCCCTGCTTACAGATATCCCGGGTAATGCGCGCAAATAATCATCAGCCGATAAGGCGGGTATGGCTTCCACTTTTTCTTTTTCGATAACATTAATCCTTAAAGGGATATCGTATACCTCCCGTCTGCTGCGTGTTGCCGTAACAACAACAGTGCCAAGTTGCCTGATGTCGGGTTCCAGTAATATCCTCCTTGCTACCTCGCTCGTGCCCAGTGTTATTTCGCGGTTTTGGTATCCTACAAAACTAATTACCAATGTAATTTTTTCTTCGAATTCAGTTACTTCCAATGAGAAATTTCCTTCGGCATCGCTGGTGGTGCCTTTATTTGTTTCTTTAACCTGTATAACCGCTCCAGCCAAAGGTTCTTTTGTTTCAGCATCTGCAATATGCCCGCTTATGGTTTGTTGGGCTGTTGTTAAATGACCCAGAATGAGCAATGGGATGACCAGTAAAAATCTGTGCATAATTAGTTAATTTTGGTTATGCAAAAAAAGCATAACGGTGAATAAAAAAATTTGACTGAAAAACAGGCGATTACATTTATTCAGAATTAACTGATCTTTTGGTACAATTCAACCTGCTTTGTTTTATCCATGATTATTTGGTTTGAAAAAAACATGAGCCGTTATGCAAAAAACGCATAACGGGTTTCAAAAAAAATCAATCCACAATTTTATTCAGGTCTGTCAACATATTTTCAAAAGCTTCATTTAACCGTGGTTCTATTTCATCATATAATCTGTCAAAAAAAGCCACGAGCCTTTCACCTTTTGCAGTAAGTACCGTTTCACCTCCTTTTTCGCCTCCCCTGCTTTTTTCGATAAGTTTAAATCCAAGGCGTTGTTCAATATTTTTTAAATTTTGCCAGGTTTGCCGGTATGTATACCCCATCTTTTCCACAGCAGCTTTCAACGAACCGGTGTCGCGAATGGTTTTCAGCAATTGCCATTTTCCTTCCCCCAGAATATTTACCCCGGTTGAAGTTTCAATCCAGATCTTATAATTAAGTTTTAAAAAACCTTCTGTGCGATCCATCACCATTTATTTTGCATGCAATATTAATATTTTTATCCGTACAAAAATGTAAGCACTAATTTAACTTAAAAATGAAAAAACTGATAAGTATTTGTTTTTTAGGAATTAAGGATTTTTGTCCGGGTTAAATTTAAAATCTTTCTAAATTAAAAAACTGAATGAACGAGGTTGAAAAAAATTGCATTTTTGCGTTATGAAAAAATTGCATAACGATTATTAACCATTAACTGTCATGAAAAAAAGGATTTTTATTTTTAAGCGAGTATTAATTTTTAGTTTATTCATAGTTTTTTTATCCTCCTGTAATTTGCTTCCTGACTCTCTGGTTGATGCCATTAGCGGGGCAAGCAAGCCTATGGTCACTGACGGAAACAGTTTGTTTCACCAAACAGATGAAACTAGTATGCAAACTGGTGAGTTGGAAATATTAGGGGAGGTAGAATCTCCAGGGAAGGTTAATTTTAATAAACATTACAAAAGAGAAGTGGTAATTAAAGAAGCCGAATACCATCCCAAAAGGGGGATAGAATTTATAGGTGCGTACCGGTATAAGGGTTATTCATTGTTTGATTTGCTGCATCCGTTTAATCATGACAAAAAAAATGCTGATACTTTCAGGCCGGCTATTGACCTGTATATTGAAATTGCTAACGATGTTGGAGAATCGGTCGTGTTTAGTTTTTCTGAAATATTCCATACCAATATTCCCCATCAGGTTATGATTGCTACAGAAGTAGCGCCAATTTATCCTTACCGGACGGATGTTGAGTATCCAATTGCTGAAACCTGGCGAGTGGTTGCAGCCAATGATCTTTTTGCCTGGCGGGTGCTGGAGAATCCGGTTTCCGTTACGGTGCGGTCTTTCGATGAAAAGGAAATTCCCATTGATCGGGATATTGAGCCCCTGTTCAGTCCTTCCATAGAAGTGATGATACAGAATGAACGGCTTACCACAATTGAACCAATGAAAAACGATTTACAGAGGGTTTCCTATTTTTCAAATTTTTATGGAATGGGAATGGGGTATCATGAAAATGAAACCTTTAAAGGATATAGACTACAGGATGTATTTAAAGGTAAGCTGGATATGTTTAATCCTCAATGGAACCGTAATGGACTTGTATGCTTTGTGGGCCTGGACGGTTACCGGGCCATATACAGTTATAGCGAACTTTTTAACCGCACCGACCAGGTGGCTCCCATACTGGCCGTTCCCGATAATCCGGGTAAAGATGGGTGTTTTCGAATATATCATCCGGCGGAATTTTATGCTGACAGGTCAGTGAAGGCATTGAAAGAAATGTATTTTTTTAAAAAGTAAAAGGGGACTAAAAACCTTTGTTTTTTTATTTATGGAAATTTAAACTATTTCCCTTCGGTTTTAAGGAAAAGGTTTTGCTTCAGGCAATGAAATAACCTGTGCTTTATTGATTTTATGTATTTTCTGCATGCCGGAAAAACTTTTTAAACACCGAAAATCCGGGTCTGGTTCAGAGAAAATCTTCCGTAAAA
>SLRE01000059.1 GCA_007131125.1 Bacteroidales bacterium
CCAGCCAAATCTTCAGTTCCGCCATCCTCGGGCCGCTGTGGGTCCGATGCCAGTCGAGTCGTCCTTGGTCGGACAAGCCCTGTTCTTTGGCTTCGGCGTCATTCTGGTAGACGGCCTTGAGGATTTCCAGCACATAGAGGCATTCGTCCGGGAAGTGCATGGCCACCTCGACCAACCGACGCCGGCCGTGTGTCAGGCAGTTGCTCCGGATTGTGTCGAGCGATTCGGGCATATTGCGGCTCGGGGCCTCGCACATCTGGATCGGGCGCTGCCGTTCGGCTTGACGCTGTTTGGGCAGGTCTCTTCATTTCATAACGCCGAAAACGATGTCATATTTATCGATTCTCCACAAAACGGCCTTCAAAACCGATCAAATACACCCGCCTCAAGCCCCACGCTCAGTCCAATACGGTTTTACCCATCGGCTCCGCGACGGGAAAAACCATATCTATTTGCGTCTGTTTCTGGCGACAGGATGTTCACCCAAACACAGAAACCCGGCCCAAGAGGGCAAACAACGTCCCAACATTGTATTTCTGTTGACCGATGGCCAGCCGTGGGACTCGCTGGGCTGTATCAACCCGATGCTCAAGACGCCGCATATTGATGCGATGGCCGCCGACGGGTGCTTTTCTCCAATGCATACGTGACAACGAGCGTCTGCTGGACAAATTCACTGATCTGGACACCAATTTGACCACAATTGTGTGAATTTTTTTGAAAATCAAGCTAATTTCCAATAATTTGCTTTAAAAACGTTCATCCTGACTCATTACTCTAAGGGAACAGAAACATGAACGCAGGCGTTGGAATAAAAAGTAACAAAAATGGACAGTGAAAGCAAAGAAAATCAGACCAAAGAGTTCGTTTATTTGATGTCTGTCAATCATATGAGCCTATACGCTTACATTATGTCAATGGTTGGCAATTCGCATGATGCGGATGATATTATGCAGAATACCAGTGTCTTGATGTGGGAGCGGTTTTCAGAGTTTAAAAAAGGCACAGATTTTGTGGCTTGGGGAATACGGATTGCTTTCTACAAGATAAAGGAATTCCGGGCCCATAATAATCGATACCAATTTGATGATGACGTATTTGAGCAGCTCCATACAAAAGCGCGGGCTAACTTGACAAATGCGAATTTATATGCAGACAAATTAAACCTTTGTTTAGCTAAATTGCCTTCTTCTGATGCAAGCTTATTACGGCTTCGATACGGATGCGACTACTCTATTAAATGGATTTCGCAACGCACGAACGTGTCCGTGCAGGCTGTCTATATGAAATTATCCAAAATACACGATATGTTAGGCCGATGCATCAAACGGTTAATGGCGGAGGAATCAATCGGATGAATTCCACTCAACAGAAAAAGGTGGAATATTTGTTTTTCCGGTATATCGATGGTTCCATTACCCGCGAGGAGATGGACGCTCTGAATGTGCTTATGCTCAAGTACGACCATCTTCAGGTTCACTATTTTGAGTTCTTAAAACTGGAGCTGGCTTTACACAATTGCATAGAGGCAGAGCACTTTAAGGTCAATGACGAGAACGTGCTGTTTTATCAAGAGCTTCAAGAGTTGGCTGAGTATGAAAAAACGGTTCCTGTGATTGAGATTCCAAAGGAAGCACCGAGACGCGAGTTGACTCAAAAGGTTGTCAAACCGAAGGTGGAGCCTCGGTCGCACAGGCAAAGCGTGCTTGCCCTTGCCGCTTGTGCGGCGGTGCTTTTTTTTATTTTTCTCTTTGCGACGTTTGTTCCTGAGAAGCGATTGTTTGTCGAGGTGGCGACCCTTATCGACCAGGTCAATGTCCAGTGGATGGATCCTCGCCTGTCGTTGGACAACGGCAGTCGCCTGGGGGCCAACGACAGGCCGCTGGAATTGAAGCAGGGGATTATCGCATTTCGCTATGATAACGGGGTGGAGGTGCTGGTGGAAGGTCCGGCGATCCTTGAAATCGGGCGGGCGGGGGTCTACCTCGAGTATGGGCAGTTGTACGCCCGGGTCCCGGCGGATGGATCGGGGTTTACTGTGCACACACCGTCCTCGCAATTTATTGACCATGGGACAGCCTTTGGTGTACAAGCGGAGGTCAATGGATCTTCCGAGCTGCATGTTCTGGAAGGGAAGGTTCTTTTATTTGCCGGCGGCCGCGGGGATGCGCGAATCAGTCAGATGGCCCATGTCAACCAGGCAGTCCGGTTTGATGTGTCTGCCAATGCGTTAAGGACTATTCCGATTCAACGTGAGACGTTTGCCCGAAGGATTGATTCGGCGACTGGAGGGGTGTGGCGCGGCCACAAGACAATCGACCTGGCCGACATTGTCGGCGGCGGCAATGGGCTGGGAACCGGACGGATTAATCAGGGGGTGCATCCTGTCACCGGCCAGTTTTCCAACAGTGCGGTCGCCGGCTTTCAAGCCGATGCGGTGAACCGATATGTGCCGGTTGAGGGCAGTCGATATATTGACGGGGTGTTCATTCCTGACGGTGAAAAAGAGCGTATTCCGATTTCTTCGAGGGGACATTTTTTTGAGGGCTGTCCGCCAACAACGGGGCAGTTTCGCACGACGATTTTTAATGGGGCCCGCACAAGGGCCAGTGCCGGCGGTGAACAGGCGGTTCTCGCAGGCCGGCAATACGGCACGAAAGCCAATCCTTCACTGATGCTGCATGCCAACTGCGGGATCACCTTTGACCTTCGTGCGCTGCGGCAAGCCATAGGCATGCCATCGGCAAACTTTTCTGCCCAGGTGGGATTGAGCGAGCCAGCGCGCAACCCGGAATCGGCCCGCGCCGAGGTCTGGGTGCTGCTGGACGGGGTTGTTCAATTTCAGGAGATGCTGCAGCCCGGGACCGTTTTTGATCTGAACATTGAACTGGACGACGCGCAATTTCTCACCCTGGTGGCCACGGATGCGATGGATGAGTCCCAGGGCCGCGGCATTCATGACGATTGGTGTTTATTTGCGCATCCGAGGATCGAGATTCGTCCATAATATCTCTGTGTAATGAAACTATCCGTAAAGAACTCAGGTATTGACCCCAACGTGGGATCAATCAATAACAAGGTCATTTTTTGTGGAGTTGACTGGTATGAAAAGCAAAAAGGCTTTCACTCTCATTGAGTTGCTGGTCGTGATTGCGATTATCGCATTGCTTATATCGATTGTTGTCCCGGCATTGCGAAAAGCCAAAATGGCGGCAGTCCAAATCGTTTGTTCCAGTCATTTGCGCCAGACAGGTGTGGCGCTAAGTAATTTTGCGACCGACTTTGAACAGTATCCCAATCCGAACTATCATCCGGATACGCGTATTCGCTGGCCGATAGGCGGCATGGGGTATGAAGTTCCCGCGTCCGAGGCAAGGAGTGATCCGGCCTGGGGACGAGGCTTTTCGCTGGGGGCCACGGTTGTGTACCCGGCAGGCCAGTTTGTTCTGCTGGATATGGGGTATTTGGATGATCCGAAGTTTCTGTATTGCCCCGCGACCGTGGGACGCAGCGAGAGCCAAGAGCAACTGAACTACGAGGATGATTACATCGAGCGCATCAAGCGGTTTGGAGACAATGGGGAATATGACAAGATCATGGTGGGCTATCCATACTGGGTTGGCTATACCTGGAAAAATCTTTCCCCCCTCGAAGCGGACAAGCTCACTCAAGGTACAGTGCAGACATTAACCGATCATGGTTCCAAGGTGGCCATTTCGGATGCGATTGTTACAAGAACTCCGGAAACACCTGACGATTATACGGACTCGCACAGAAATCCGTTCAAGTCCAACCATGTCACGGCAGGGATTGTGAGCGGCGGCAACGTGCTGTACAAAGACACCCACGTCAAATGGAGCCCCATGCAGCGTATGCAAAATGACTGGCAGACTCGAAGACGTATGACCACACGTGCAATCCTGGATATCGACTGGTGGTTCTGAAGGCATTGTCTTCCTGATGAGCCGTTGAGTGGGATGAACACATGAATCGACTGACACATAAAATTGAACGCGTTTCGGCCTTGACTGGCGCCGGTGGCCAGTGCCGTCCGGATGCGTTCGTCACGTTGCGTGAGTTACGCTTCAAGCTCCGCAATATGCTGAGAAGTAAATTGATCTGTTCTGGAAGTTACGTTCTGTCCTTGAATCAACTTTTTGAGATGACTTTATCGCGGGGACGCGGCCCTCCGCTTGAGAAAAAAAGGGAAATTTTTCTTCCCCCCCCCCTGAATATGCTATAATGCAGAGAAATTAAGAAAAAGTGGGCAGTTGAACGTGGGTGCGTTACCCAAACCCGACACGTCGGGACCAAAATGCCCATGAACGGTTACTTGTTTTTTTGTGGAGGTACGAAAGATGAAAAGTC
Source organism: Bacteroidales bacterium (assembly GCA_007131125.1). Lineage (GTDB taxonomy): Bacteria > Bacteroidota > Bacteroidia > Bacteroidales > UBA7960 > PUML01. The sequence continues at coordinate 4,369 of SLRE01000059.1, forward strand.
AACTATGTATGTGTCTGTTGATTGCCGGAATGTGCATGACCCCGCTTTATGCAGGCCTGGAGCAGGTCGCATATCAGTGGGAGTTTAATACGGCCGGCGATA
>SLRE01000048.1 GCA_007131125.1 Bacteroidales bacterium
CCTCGGAGGTGAAATGGTTTTTAACAGGGATTAAAAACTTGCACCCGGTTTTCGACCAATCTTACTGCAATTCTTTTGCCGGTAATTAAGGATTCGTTGAAAACTTTTCATATTATTTGGTTATTTTTTGGCCGGACCTGTTTCGTTTTTTTTATCTTTGTTTCTGTCTTTACTTTTTAGTGTTTTGTGGAACAAGGCAGGTTCTTGAACAACGGTATTTTAAAAAAGATCTGGTGGTTTACTCTTTGAGGCTTTAAAACAACAGGTTAGGCACAACAAAAACGCTTAATCAGCAAAAGTTTCAAATTCTACCTGATGCCGGGGACCTGATTTTGGCACTAATTTTGAAACCAGCTAAAAAACCGGGTTTTGCCCGCAAACATTAGTTAGCCATGAAAGAGATCATAAAACGATTGTACGACCACCAGCTGGATTTAAGCCTTATCGGCGCCCAGCTTGAAGAAAAAGCACTTCGTTTGGACTGTCCATTGCTGATAGAGGCCGAACTGCGCAGCCATTCAAGAAACTTTCTGCTTACCGCTTCCAACATCAAATACGAACTGTTTTTGCTGGAACAAAACCCTCTGATTTCCCGAAAAAACTCCAACCCCGATTCCGAAAACCTCGAAAATATTCAAAACTCCCTGGCTTCCATCGAACGCATGCTTTATCAAACCCTGAAACAGTTTGTGGACCTGCTGGTTGCCGTTGAAGAAAAAAGAAGGGCCGAAGCTGTCAAAGCTTTGGTAAAGGAAGTTTGGGAGCAAGTTGCCACCAATTACCAGCAGTTTAAAAAAACCATGGGCACCCTTGAAAAACAAATGGTTTGAACCCTGGTCCATGCACGCTATCCTGAAAAAAGAAAAAACACCCCAAAAAGTTTGTTGAAATAAAAACAATAGTGTATTTTTGCAAGCCTTAAAAACAAGGAAAAGCATAATACACAGAAAACAAACAATTCACTAACATGTACTTAAATCCCGAAATCAAAAAAGATATTTTCAAGAAATACGGAGGTGAGGAAACCAATACCGGATCCCCGGAAAGCCAGATAGCCCTTTTTACCCACCGTATTACACACCTGACTGCCCATCTTAAAAAGAATAAAAAAGACAAGGGAACCCAGCACGCACTGATCATGCTGGTTGGAAAAAGAAGAAGGCTGCTTGATTACCTGAAAAAAAATGAAATTGAAAGATACAGGGAGATCATCAAAAAACTGAATCTCAGAAAATAATTCTTCCCAGAAACAGGCAATTACTCTTAATTGCCTGTTTTTTTATCCTCCCTCCCGCATTCCGAAAAAATTGCCCGCATTTATCCGAAATTTTTTGTTTTCAATAGTTATAATATTAATTTTATGAGCTTTTGAAAAAACAAAATTTTATCCGCACAGGTAAACCAAACCCGGAAAAGTGCGTTACACTTTGCAAAACCAAAAAGTAAAACCAGAATAGCAAATCGAAAATCAGAAATCAGAAATCAGAAGAAAAAATGTCGAACACAAAAATTGGAATACAAAAGAAAATTGACCTTGGCAACGGAAAGGTTGTCACATTGGAAACCGGCAAATTGGCCAAACAGGCCGATGGATCGGTGGTGGTAAAAATGGGCGACACCATGTTGCTAGCCACCGTAGTGGCCAAAAAAGATGCTGTTGAAGGACAGAACTTTTTACCCTTATCCGTTGATTACCAGGAAAAATATGCTGCTGCAGGACGCTTCCCCGGAGGATTTTTCAAAAGAGAAGCCCGTCCCTCAGAATATGAAATACTCATATCCCGCCTTGTAGACAGGGCCCTTCGCCCCATGTTTCCCGATGATTACCGTTCAGAAACACAGGTATTGATATCCCTGATATCGGCCGATAAAGAAACCCCGCCCGATGCTTTGGCCGGACTGGCAGCTTCGGCAGCGCTATCAGTTTCAGATATTCCCTTCAACGGACCCATATCGGAAGTAAGGGTAGCCCGCATTGAAGGCGAATTTGAAATAAACCCCACCAGTACCCGCCTGGCAAATGCAGATATCGAAATGATCATTGCCGGCACCCTTGAAAATATTGTTATGGTGGAAGGTGAAATGAAAGAAGTGTCTGAAAAAGAAATGCTTGAAGCCATAAAAGTGGGCCACCAAGCCATTAAGCTTCAATGCCAGGCACAAATTGAACTGGCCTCAGAGGTTGAAAAATCCAAAGAAAAGAGAGAATATGAAGGAGAAGAAGAGGATGAAAGCCTTCTAGAGGAGGTAAAGAAAGCAGTTTACGACAAGTTTTATGAAGTCACCAAAATGGGCATTTCCGAAAAGGACGAGCGCAAGAAAGCTTTCGAATCCATAAAGGAAGCCTACCTTGAGGAGTTCTCCGAGGAAGACCTGGAGGAAAAAGGTGCCCTGATCAGCAAATATATCGGAAAAGTTCAAAAAGAAGCCGTCAGAAATTATGTGCTCAATGAAAAGATAAGGCTTGACGGACGTAAGCCTGATGAGATCCGGCCCATCTGGTCAGAAATTGATTACCTGCCCCAGGCCCATGGATCAGCGATTTTTACCCGTGGTGAAACCCAGTCGCTGACCACCGTGACCCTTGGCACCAAGCTCGACGAACAAACCATTGACGGAGCCGTATTTGAGGGAAAAAGCAAATTCCTGTTGCACTACAACTTCCCTCCCTTCTGTACCGGAGAAGTAAAAAGAGCCCTTTTCACGTCCAGGCGCGAGATAGGTCATGGCAATCTTGCTCTCAGAGCTTTGAAAAATGTATTGCCCAACGGAAATGACAATCCCTACACCATACGGGTGGTTTCCGATATTCTTGAATCCAATGGTTCGTCCTCTATGGCAACCGTTTGTGCCGGAACCCTTGCCCTGCTGGATGCGGGAGTAAAAGTAAGCAGACCCGTATCAGGTATTGCCATGGGCTTAATTGCCGATCCTGCCAGCGGAAAGTATGCCATTTTATCCGACATCCTTGGAGATGAGGACCACCTTGGCGATATGGACTTCAAAGTAACCGGAACCCGGGATGGAATTACCGCCTGCCAGATGGACATCAAGATAGAAGGATTAAGTTACGAGCTGATGGAAGAAGCCCTGGAGCAGGCCAGAAACGGCCGTTTGCATATCCTTGAGGAAATGAGCAAAACCATTTCGGAACCTCGTCCCGATTACAAGCCGCATGTTCCAAGAATTGTAAAGATGACCGTTCCCAAAGAATTTATTGGAGCCATTATCGGGCCCGGCGGAAAAGTAATACAGGAGTTGCAGAAAGAAAGCGACAGCACCATTGTTATAGAAGAGGTCGGGGATTATGGTATCATTGATATCGTTTCTGAAAACAAGGAATCCATTGACTTTGTGATGAACCGAATCAAAGGAATCATTGCGGTTCCTGAAATCGGGCAGGTATATAAAGGAACCATCAAAAGCATTGTGCCTTTTGGAATGTTCGTAGAGATCATGCCCGGTAAGGAAGGTTTGCTCCACATCAGTGAAATTGAATGGAGAAGACTTGATAAAGTTGAAGATGCCGGCTTTAGTGTTGGAGACGAAATTGAGGTGAAGTTGCTGGATCTTGACAAAAAAACCGGAAAGCTGAAGCTTTCACGGAAAGTACTTTTGCCCAGGGATAAAAAGTAAGTCCCTGTGCATGCCCGGGTTGCACCGGTTTGAATGCCGGTGCAACTTTAGCGGCCTTTCTTGCGTAGAAAAAGAAAGTATTAACCCTTTCAGGCCATTCTATGAGGCAACTAAAAATAGCCAAGCAGGTTACCAACCGAGATACTGCTTCCCTGGACAAATACCTCCAGGAAATTGCAAAGGTTGGGCTTATTTCCGCTGAGGAAGAGGTTATTCTTGCGCAAAAAATAAAACAGGGTGACAAGGCCGCCCTGGAAAAACTTACCAAGGCCAACCTCCGGTTTGTGGTTTCGGTTTCAAAACAATACCAAAACCAGGGTTTAAGCCTTCCCGACCTTATTAATGAAGGAAATATGGGGCTGATAAAAGCGGCCCAGCGGTTTGATGAAACCCGTGGTTTTAAATTTATCTCTTATGCCGTTTGGTGGATTCGTCAATCCATTTTGCAAGCCCTGGCAGAACAGGCAAGAATTGTAAGACTGCCCCTGAATAAGATTGGCACCATCAATAAAATTAACAAGACTTACAGTTTTCTGGAGCAAAAACTCGAACGGGAACCCCATCCCCACGAAATAGCTGAAGTATTGGGTATGCCTGAGGAAGAAGTGAAGGAATCCCTCAAAAACAGCGGGCGGCACATCTCAATGGATGCACCCCTGGTGGACGGTGAAGATACCGACATGTACGAGGTTTTTGGAAACCAGAACGAGGAACTCCCTGAATCAAGCCTGTTGCGCGACTCCCTAAAAAGCGAGATTGAGCGGGCCATTTCTACCCTCACCGAGCGTGAAGCCGATGTAATCCGCCTGTATTTTGGGCTGAACAACCTGCA
>SLRE01000325.1 GCA_007131125.1 Bacteroidales bacterium
GGGAAATCTCTTTCAGGGTATAATTTTCCGGAAGCAGCAGGGAAGCTTCATCCATGGGCTCACTGAAGAAAAGGGTGATGGTGGTTGGATTTTCAAACCCTGCCCGCAACAGGTTGGGAGGGGTTTGGTCGGGGTTGTCGCCCATCACCGAATTGGCTTCTCCCGGGGTACCTCCCCTCAAATCAACAGAAGCTTTCCAGTTTTCCCTCCCCTGGCAGAAGTTGTAAGGGTCAATTTTTTCAAGTGACCAGCCACCGTCCGCTTTGGCAGGATCTCTGTACCATTCGTCGGTATAGGAAACAAAAGAAACAAGGTTTCCTCCCCCGTCAAACAGCATCAGGGTAGCTCCGGCATTGGTAAGGGCAGTAGCCGAAAGCCCCGGTACCGCAACCGCATTTCCATATTCTTTCAAAAACGGAAAAGCCGTTTCGGTGGTCAACAACAGGTAACCCCCCGGAGGAATTTCTGAAAAAGGGATTTCCCGCTGCGTATTGGCATGCTGCAAAATCCACCCTTCAAGATTTATGGGAAACCCGGAAGTGTTGAAAAGCTCAATGTATTCGTAGGGAGGAAGGCCCACTTGCGGACTGGGGTCTGCCATCAGCTCATTGAAAACCACATCAAACCGGGCGGGAACATAATAGGCGAATTCCCCGATAAAAGGTTCCATCACGTTCCCGAAATAATCTTTCACATTCATCACGTGCAACTCGTAAAGAAAATTCGGGTCAAAGGATTCGGCAAAGATCAGGTTCACCAGGTTGGGCTGCATGGGATTTCTGCCGGCCACCAAAGGGGCTCCAATGTCGGGTTTTACAAAATAGTTGGTAACCCTGCCTGCAGAGACCGGCTCCACCGCCTTGTCAAAATAAACGTCAAGGGCGTTGGCAGATGCCACATTGATAAAACTGATGGAAGGGGGAAGCGTATCGGGAATGATCTCCCCTACGTAAAAATCATCAAAATAAAAGCGATTGCTGTTGGAAATGGTATATCGGCATTTAATACCAAACCAGGAAGTGGTGGTGTGTACATTATCAAAAACGCTTCCCTGGGGCAAATAAAGCTGTCCTCCGGCGGGATCGGCCCAGAAGTCCCAGTTGCCGGCAGCATCCCGGGTAATGCGAAAGCGCATCAGGTTGTTGGAGCCCGGTGCAATATTCATGTTTCCCTCCATGAGTTCGGTAATACTTTCCCCATCCTGCCGGAAAAAATACATCCGTTTGTTGTCGGTTCCGTCTTTTCCGATGCGCACAAAATAACCGTTCAATGGGCCGTTCAGCTCCTTTGAATCGCTCACAAGGTAAATTCTGGGATGGTTGTTGTTTGAGGGTGTGAATGCCAGACGCACCCAAAACTCCCACTGGGTTTCGGCCATCACGCTGCTTTGGGTTGCCAGCCAGGCGGTACCGGCTTCCTGATCCATCAGCCTGAGCACCTGGTTCTCTACCACAAATTTTTCAACATCTCCTACCCAGGGCGGGTCGTTAAGAAAATCCCCGTCGCTGAAATCATCGAAAAACTGACCCACCAGCAAAAACGGGTAAAACAGCATCCATAAAGCAACAATTGATCTTTTCATAAGGGTGGGATTTGCCATGTTAAATTTACGATATATGTTGTTTGTTTTGCAAGCAAAAACAATTTTTTCAGGTTAAAAAATGTATATGATAGATTTTCGGGCAAAACAAGGGCTTTTTGCAGGAGCGCCTGATTATTGTTAATTTTGAACTCTGACAATCCGAAAAAAAAGATTTATGAAAATAGCACTGGTAGGGGCCACCGGTTTGGTGGGCCAGGTTATGATGAAAGTTCTGGAAGAGCGGGGATTTCCCTGCACGGATTTCTACCCGGCGGCCAGCGAGCGTTCTGTTGGCAAGCTGGTAAACTTTATGGGAAAATCCCATAAGGTGGTAAGCATTGCCGATGCGGTTAAAGCCCGGCCGCAAATAGCCATTTTCTCGGCCGGGGGAAGTGTTTCCGGGGCATGGGCCGAAAAGTTTGCCGGCAATGGTACCTTTGTCATCGACAACTCATCGGCCTGGCGCATGGACAAAAACATTCCCCTTGTGGTGCCCGAGGTCAATGCAAATGCCATTTCCTCCGAAACCCGCATCATTGCAAATCCCAACTGCAGCACCATACAAATGGTGGCCGCCCTGGCCCCACTGCACAATCGCTATGGCATTCGCCGCCTGGTGATCGCTACCTACCAGTCGGTTACAGGAACCGGGGTTAAAGCGGTTGAACAACTGGAGAATGAAAGGACCGGGAAAGAAGGAGAAAAAGCTTACCCCCACCCCATCGACCTGAACTGTTTCCCGCACGGGGGCGACTTTCAGGAAAACGGCTATACAGCTGAAGAAATGAAGCTGGTAAATGAAACCCGAAAGATTTTAGCAGCCCCACGCATGCAGATCACCGCTACCGTGGTGCGCATACCCGTTTTGGGCGGACATTCCGAAGCCGTTAACATTGCTTTTGAAAAAGATTTTGAACTCTCCGAAGTACGCAACCTCCTGGAAAATGCCCCGGGTATTCTGGTGGAAGACGAGCCTTCAAAAAACATTTACCCCATGCCCCTTTATGCCAAAGACAAAGATGAGGTATTTGTGGGCCGGCTGCGTCGCGACTATTCCCAGCCCAACGGCCTGGATATGTGGATCGTGGCCGACAACCTGAGGAAAGGTGCCGCCACCAATGCTGTGCAAATTGCACAATACCTCCTGGAAAAAGGCCTGGTAGAATAAATTTACCGCGCCTTAAACAACTGTTTATTATCCGTAACAATTAAATCCGGGTTGAATGTTTTTTCTTATTTTTGCATTCTGCAAAAAAATTTGGGCAAGCTGCTGTAATCCCTTAATCCTTTTGCAGCCTAAAGCATTCATGAATGAAAACTGAAACGAAGCAGGAATGGCTGGTGGTTGTAAACCCCAATGCCGGTATTGGAAAAGTAAAAAGAGACTGGAACAAGATCTCGGACCTGCTTGACCAAAACGGCTTTGATTTTTACCCGGTGTTTACAAAAGGACCAAGGCACGCCATAAAAATGGTGGCGGAAGAAATAAAAAACGGCTACCGAAAGATCATTGCAGTGGGAGGGGACGGAACCATGAACGAGGTGGTAAACGGCATCTTCAAACAAAAGCAGGTGCCCACCACCGACATTACCCTGGGCATGATTTCCGTAGGAACGGGAAACGACTGGGTGAGGACCTTCAACATTCCCCAGGATTATGCCGGGGCCATCCGCATCATCAAAAATGAAAAAACCCTCCTTCAGGATGCCGGAATCGTGAAGTATTATCATTGTGCCATGGAAAAGATCCGCTATTTCATCAATATGGCCGGGCTGGGCTTTGACGGTCTGGTGGCACAGAAAACCAACGCCGACAAGGAAAAGGGCCGGGGCAATCCCCTGGTTTATTTTAAAAACCTGCTGAGCTCCCTTTTTTCCTATAAGTCATCCAACACCAAAATCAATGTGGATGAGCGGGAGATAACCGATAAAATTTTCAGCATCGGAATCGGCATCGGCCAATACAACGGGGGTGGCATGCACCAGGCACCGGCGGCCCTGCCCGACGACGGCCTCTTTGACCTGACCCTGATCAAAGATATGAGCAAGTGGTCTGTGATTACCAGCATACGGAGGCTTTACAATGGCTCAATAGCCAGCCATAAGCGCGTGGAGACCCTGGTTGGCAAATTTATCCGTATTGAGTCCGAACAGCCCATCCTGCTTGAAGCCGACGGAGAATCCCTGGGACAATCGCCTTTTGAGTTTCAGATCGTCCCTAAAAGTGTGAAAGTAATTGTGAATTAACCGGCCACAGTGGCAGGTTCAAGAAAAGTTTAATATGGTAAGCAAAGGAGAAGACCAGTTTAAAAAGATCATTTCCCATTGTAAGGAATACGGGTTCATTTACCCTTCCAGCGAGATTTACGACGGCCTGAGCGCCGTTTACGACTACGGCCCAAACGGAGCCGAGCTGAAAAACAACATCAAGGATTACTGGTGGAAGTCCATGGTGCAATATCACGAGAATATTGTAGGACTGGATGCGGCCATTTTTATGCATCCCACCGTATGGAAAGCCTCCGGCCACCTTGAAGCTTTCAATGACCCCCTGATCGACAACAAAGACTCCAAAAAGCGCTACCGGGCCGACATCCTGATAGAGGACTACATAGCCAAGCTGGAGGACAAGATACAGAAAGAGGTGGAAAAGGCTGCCAAACGGTTTGGTGAAAAGTTTGATGAAAAAATGTTCCGGGAAACCAATCCCCGGGTATTGGCCAACCGCGAAAAGATCGAAACCATCAACAGCCGCTTTGTCAGGGCCATGGAAGAAGAACGCCTTGACGATGTGAAGGCCCTGATTGAGGAGCTAGGCATTGCCTGCCCGGTATCGGGTTCTAAAAACTGGAC
>SLRE01000042.1 GCA_007131125.1 Bacteroidales bacterium
CGGCTCCAATGTCCAGAAGGGAAAACCCAATCCGGTATGCATAAGGCTCGTAATCCTGCGGGGTATAGAAGCCGCGGCGGCTAATGTTGGAGCGTGGGCGGGTTGTCCTGGCATAGGTAAAGCCCACATCAAAAGAAAAGCCCCTTCCTTTGGTGAAATCATCCAGGCCTGTAAAATCATTGTTTTCGTAGTTAACAGGTAAAGCCCCATCAACGGTAAGGTTCATATGCTCGACAATAATGTCGCGGTTTTCATTCACGGAATAAATAAGGTCTGAAAACCTGGTCCTCCCCCCATGGTAAGCCCACAGCCGCTTTGCAGTAATGCCTGCCGAGAAGCTGCGGTTTTGCTCATCTATCAGGCGGGTGGCGTAAGTGATGCCCATTTCAGCCCAGCTTAAAGTGGCAGCAAAAAACGGACTGGGTTCTTCGTAAACAATGTCATGCTGGGGGGTATAGGTAAGGCCTTCTGCTGCAAACTTAAGCATATGCCCCGGAACCCTTCGGGCTGAGCTCATGCTGCGAAACCCACTGCTGAGTCCAAAAATGTGCCTGTCGTATCTGACCATCACCGAGGGTCCCTGCAGCCTCAGGTTTTGAAACCCCGACATTCTTTCCCGGGGATAACGGTCCAATACATAGCGGCCTGTTTCCTCATGGAGGGGAAACCGCTGATTGGCAAAATCTCGCAGGCTGACATATTCCGAAGGGATGTAGAAATAATCGTTTTGTAAACCCACATTACCTGAAAAAAGGCTGATTTCAAGGCAGTTGGGGGAGTCCGCAATCAGGGCTGGATTGATTGTAGCCCTTGGGAAGCCGGAAAAATTGTCCGTAACCACTCCGGCCATCTCCTGGGCATTAACCAAAGGGGCAAAACACAAAACAACAAGCATTATGCCTCCCCTTATTATGGCAAAAAACTTCCCGGATGCACTTCTTCGGCCTGTTTTAATCATTGGCAGCAAATCTTGGTTACAGGAAAAAGCCCGTTGCTTTTGACAGCCTGCGATTATTTTTTCGGGAAAAAAGGGTGATGAATCATCCTCCCAATATGAATTCCAAAGTCCCGGCCTTAGCGGGTTGATAAATTAACGCTTTAGCTTCTTACTATGTTTTTTATTTTCAGGATTTTTTCTGCACAAACCCTGAAGTTAAAAATTATTTTTGACCGCAAGTCTCACATCAATCCGGTAAATTATGAAATCCAATCCCACCGGATTTGATAAATTTGTATGAATTCAGTAAAAAAGAAAGCCATGAAACGCACCCAGTTAAATTTTCTGATCGATTCCTTATCATTTGCAGCATTTGTGTTTCTTGTCACTACCGGGGTGCTGATGCGATACATCCTTCCTCCCGGCAGCGGACGCGATCTGACCATATGGGGCCTGGACCGCCACGAATGGGGAGGTATCCATTTCTGGATATCGGTGGTGTTTTTTGCACTGATGGCCCTGCATTTGTTTTTGCATTGGAACTGGATTGTGAATATGGTGAAAGGCAAGCCCGGCAGAGAGGGATCAGGAAAGAGGGCCGCAATCGGCGTTTTTGGATTGGTTGCCTTGCTGGCCATCGCACTTGCTCCCCTGTTTTCACCGGTTGAAACCGATGATGCCCGCGAAGGCACCACAGCGGTTTCCTCTCATGTGTACGATGAAGTGATCATTCGGGGCTCCATGACCCTGGGTGAACTGGAAGAACGTTCCGGGGTGCCTTCCGCATTTATTCTGGAAGCGCTTGACCTGCGGCCCAATATTCCTGACCATCAAAGGCTGGGAAACCTTGTCAGACAATACGACCTGGAAATGGACGATATCCGCCGGGTGGTGCAAGAATACCGGGAAGAGCAATAATTCAGGCCAGTTTTTCCTCCCGACATTTATTGCTAAGGCTTCTTTCCGGTCCAGTTGTCCCTGATGAGCAGGCAGATCACCCCGATTTGCAGCCCAAACGGCAGATAACCTGCGTAGCCAGGCAAGGGCATTTCAAAAATGTAAAATCTTTCTACAAAGGGAATGGAATATTCCCATCGGGTGTAACTGAAGAAATTCCACATTTCCCAGAAGAAGCCGCACATCAGGGCAGCCATGCCCCAGAGGTAAAGCTGTTTCCAGCGGCCCCGGGATATGCCGTAAAACAGGGTGGGTTTTCCCGCCAATACCATGGCCGATACCATAATAATCAATGGTGCCAGCCACAACATGTAAAACAGGTAGTCGGTCCAGATGGCCGTAAGGGCAAGGGCAGCAGAAGCCAAAAGCATTAATGGCACCGCCAGTTTGCGATGAGCAGGGATTTTAATCCGGATGAAATTGTCCAGTCCGGCACTGAATCCGGGGAAGGTTTCCAGGAACATTTTGGTGCTCATCACAGCGGGAAGCACCGTGGCAAAGGGCAAAGTGGCATACCAGAAAAACTCCCGGGGACCCAGGTGCTCCACCTGCACATAATACCAGTTTTCCACAAAAAGGTTGAGGTACTCAAAATACCACCAGAAAAAGGCACTTGCCACAAGCAAGACCAGCATGTACCCCGGGGCGTGGGTTAAAAGGCACCTTCCGCTGCGCATCCAGGTCAATGCGTTTACGATGATGATGTAGCCCACCCACAAAGGAGTAAAGGTATGGGTTTGCCAGCCGGCAAACCACTCAAAACGGCTCCATGCCAAAACCCATCCTGCTGCGAGGATCAACACCCCAATCCATCCCCATGTGGGGAAAGGTTTTTTTATTCCTCCCCCTTCAGGGTCGGGGCGCGATTGCCACACCCTGGCAAAAAAGGGCACCACCACCGCGAGGATGGCCAGCATCATCAGGGTGAAAACAAATCCGGAAAAGGGAGCATGGTCCGGTTGCAGCTTAATGCTCATTGGTGGAAAGGAAACATATTCACCAATTGGATAACCCGAAAGGTAAACCCCGGCCAGGGGGGCCAGGATTAAAAGAATAACCGCCAGCAGAAAAGCAAAATGTTTCATGAATAAAGCCGGGTTTTATGGTTTATTTTTTTATGCAAGTTACAAAAAAAGAGAGTAGAGGATGGAGGGGGGAAGGCGGAAAGGGTTGTTGAATTGTTTATCGTTTAATTGTTTAGTGGTAATAGAGGGTGGAGGGTAGAAGGAGGAGGATGGAACGAAGTGGTAGCGGCCTGTGACCAACTTTTGTCGGCATGAAACTCCGGAGGGGTTAATGATAATACCCATAAATTAACGCTGCAAGTAGTTTCCTTTGCAAAAGAGATAAAGGTTTTTGCAGTGCAATAAAGGATTTCTCTGCAGGTGCAAACAAATAAACGATTCAACAACTAAACAATTTTTTTTCTTTTTCCACTTTTGCTTGATCAAAAGTGGAGCAAAAATCAAGGCTTCGCCCAACTCCCGACAAGACCGCGTTCGCCTTGCTAAAAAATTTAATCCCGTAAGTACGGGATTAAATTTTTTTACGCTTCGCTCACTGGTCTTGTTACCGGGAGTTGGCCAAGGCCAGTCCCCTGCTTTCAGAGGTTTTTGAGAACAGGGCATTTTGGCATCTTAAGAAGTGGGTTTTCATTTTTCTGCAAAAATGGGTGTTAGACCTACGCGGGGAGGAGGCCCAAACGGGGACCTGTCCCGCCAAATGCGGGAGCAGCCATAGGCGGGAATGGGATAAGGCCTGGAATTCCGCCAAAGGGGCTTGCCTACTTTGGCTGGAATTCCGGTCTTATCACAGGGCGGGCTGGCCCATCGTTTGGGCTAGCCTTTTTGCCACTTTTTTGGCAATGAAAAAAGGGATAGGAATTGTTGGAACAAGCGTTATCCCCATTGCGCTGCAAATGCATTTACCTGTTTTGCAATGGCAATCCTTGCATTTCGCAAATATTCCCGGGCTTCACCCGGGGCTGTTGGTTTTTCCCCTTTGGGGTAGGTTTTTCCTTATAGTCATTCGCCGATATAACCGGTAAAGCATTAAAATTAATTTCAACGAAAAAGATAACAGGGTGGGCAGGTTTTTTCCACCGGGTTTTAGGAAACAAAAAAAGCGGCCGTTTTGGCCGCTTTTTTGTAATTCCACAATTAGAAAAGATTTTACCGGCTGATCTGAACTCTTTTGGTGGTAATAGCTTCGCTGCCAATGATCTGGAGAAGATAGATGCCTTCTTCCAGAGGGGTGGTATCCAGGGTCAGATGACTGGCTTTGCCGGCATTCGTTTGCAAAACCTTTCTTCCCTGGAGGTCAATGACCCTTACCATAAACATGGGAAATGGTGATTCAATGTTCAGACGGTTTTGCGCAGGGTTGGGATAAACTTCAACCTTGCCTGCCAATATCTCGCTAATGCCTGTTTCTGCTTCAAAATAAGCGAAAAGGGTTGTGTGTGCTTCCGGCATGGTGAAGATAAAATCAGGCTCATTGGCGATTTCATTATCCTGTTCATCTGTCCAGTTGACAAAA
>SLRE01000295.1 GCA_007131125.1 Bacteroidales bacterium
CTGGCCGGGGTGGCCATATTCCCTGCGGTTTTTGCCTTTGGCCTGGATCCGGCCGACGGACCAGGACTGATTTTTTCCGTATTGCCCAATATCTTCCAGCAGATGCCCGGTGGGTATGTGTTCGGGATCATTTTCTTTGTGTTGCTTACCATTGCGGCCCTTACCTCATCTATAAGTATATTGGAGGTGGTGGTGGCCTACCTTACCGAAGAGCTGAAGCTTACCCGCCGCAAAGCGACCGTCATGGCTGCAGGAGCCGCCCTTTTTGTAGGAGTATTCTGCACCCTTTCTTTCGGCACCCTTGAAGGGGTTACTATTGGTGGGCAAAACATTTTCGGGATGCTGGATTTTACAGCTTCCAACCTGCTTTTGCCTTTGGGAGGCTTGCTTATCGTGGTGTTTGTAGGCTGGTACATGAAGGCAGCCGATGTAAGGGATGAAGTTTCCAATAAAGGCCGCCTGAAGGTACGCCTGCTTGCAGCATTCCGGTTTATTTTGCGCTTTATTGCACCTGTGGCCATTGCCATTGTGCTTTTTGACAGTTTAGGAATCATATGATACGGTTTCCCAGAAAAATAACAATACTTACCTAACAAATTTAGACAGTATGGATAAGGTTCATGATTTTTTAACCATTCTTGACGGCTACATTGGAGGCGGGCCCTGGTTTGTGTACCTCCTTCTTTTTACCGGTTTGTTCTTTACTTTATATCTGAATTTTCCGCAGATCCGCTTTTTTGGACACTCATTAAGGGTTGTCCGTGGTAAGTATGACCGCCTGACGGATGTTGGGGATACTTCTCATTTCCAAGCCCTGACTACCGCCTTGTCGGGAACCGTGGGTACAGGAAATATTGCCGGGGTGGCATTGGCCATTCACCTGGGCGGGCCGGCGGCTCTTTTCTGGATGCTCATAACCGGTATGCTGGGGATGACCACCAAATTTGTGGAGGTAACCATTTCGCATAAGTACCGTGAACTGGACAGTGAAGGCCGTATTGCCGGGGGACCGATGTATTATATGAAAAAGCGCCTGAACATTACCCTGCCCAACAAAAAGGTATTGAATATTGGTGCCTGGATGGGAGCTTTTTTCGCAGGGGCTACCATATTGTCTTCAATTGGTACGGGCAATATGCCACAGATCAACAGCATTGCCGGGGCCATGTATTCTACATTTGGCATCCCTCATATTATTGTAGGGGCGGTTCTGGCAGTTTTGCTCGCCTTTGTAATCCTTGGAGGTATCAAGCGTATTGCGCAGGTTACTTCACGTCTGGTGCCCACCATGGCCTTGATATATGTTATCGGAGCCCTGGCTGTGCTGATTTACAATTACGATAATCTTATTCCCTCTATTGTTTCAATTTTTACCGATGTGTTTACAGGAACGGCGGCAACCGGAGGATTTCTTGGGGCCTCCGTGGCATTTGCCTTTAACCGTGGGGTAAACCGGGGTTTGTTCTCCAATGAGGCAGGGCAGGGGTCGGCACCCATTGCACACTCTGCTGCCCGCGCCCATGAGCCCGTTTCGGAAGGTATTGTCGCTTTGCTGGAGCCTTTTATTGATACCATTTGCATCTGCACCCTTACCGGACTGGTGCTGCTATCCTCAGGTGTTTGGCAGGACAAGGTGGAGAATGAATTTCAGCGGGCCGACCAGTATATTCTGGCAGATTATTACGATGAATCCAACACTGAAGATGTGAAACAGCTGTTTGGGTTTTATGACGGAAGGACTGATGTTCCCCGCTTTTCAGGCAACCTTGAAGTGGTTGACGGAGTCATTACCCAGAAGGCCAACAAAGAAATCACCATTTTGCATGCCCGCTCCATTGCAGAGGATGTAACCGTATCCCTCGATGGAGAGCCTTTCTCCGGAACCCTGGTGGTGGCCAATGGCAGACTTGCAGAGGGCAACCCTCCGGTTAGGTTCAGGGGGGCTTCACTCATACACAGTGCCCCCATGACTGCCGAAGCATACACCCGAAGCTTCCTTGGCGGCTTCGGGCAATATATAGTTTCCATCGGGTTGCTGCTGTTTGCCTTTTCTACGGCCATTTCATGGTCCTACTACGGCGACCGTTCGGTTACCTACCTGTTTGGAACCAAATATGTGTTTCATTACCGTATGCTGTATGTGGTTGCATTCTTCTTTGCTGCCTTTACCGATACCACCATCATCTGGGCACTCTCTTACATTACCATTGCCCTGATGGCCATACCCAACCTGATTGGTATTTTGCTTTTGCGCAAAGAAATCAAAGAAACCATAAAAGAATACTGGATAGACTTCAGGAAGGAACATCCCGATGAAAAATAACACGGAGCCGGTTAAGTGACCGGGAAAAATTTATCAGGGGGTTGAGTGTAAACCCGGCTTGCGGCACTCACCCCCTGTTTTTGTTAAAAAAATCCCGGGCATAAAATTTGATACAATAAACTCCGCTTTCAATCATTTTATTCAGTGAAGGCTTCAATGGTTTCTTTTTTAATGAGGTGATGAAAAATTTTTTTCAAAACAGCATAAGTCGTTTTTTTATCCTGGTATTTTTCAGTGTATCAGGATTTATGCTGTTGTCGGCAGATGAGCCCACCCGCATTGACCTGGTTGAGTCGGACAGTATGATGTTCGACCGCAGCATCGGTCCGGATGTGCGCCGCCTTATCGGCAATGTGCATTTCCGGCACGAGGAAACCAATATGTTTTGTGACAGCGCCTATCTTTTCTCCGCAACCAACTCCATCAGGGCATATGGGAATATTTTTATTCAGGTGAGCGATACCGTAAGCATTTACGGAGATGAACTGTATTATAACGGAAATACCCGCAAGGCCGAATTAACCGGCAATGTAAAAATGATTGATAAACAAATGACCCTTACCACCGGGCATTTGTTTTACGATTTGAATTCAAATACAGCCAATTATATTAACGGAGGTCGAATTGTGGACGCCGAGAACGACCTGACCAGTATTTGGGGGTTTTATTATGCCGATGATAAGCATTTCTTTTTTAAGGATAGCGTTAAGCTGGTGAATCCCGAATACGTTATGCGTTCGGATACCCTCAAATACAACACCCTGAATGAGGTGGCTTATTTTTTTGGCCCCACAACCATTATCAGCGAAGAAAACAGTATTTATTGCGAAAATGGCTGGTACGACACCCGCAACGACATTTCCCGCTTCAGCAAAAATGCCTTCCTCACCAATAATGAGCAATCCCTTACCGGCGACAGCCTGTTTTACGACCGAAACAAAGGTTTTGGGCGGGCTGAAAGAAATATCATGGTGCGCGACAGTGTGCAGAATACCCTGATTACCGGGCAGCTGGCCGAGCATTTTGAAAAGGAAGGCCTTTCGGTGGTGACCAAAGAAGCCATGCTTACCATTATTGAACAAAGCGATTCCCTGTTTTTGCATGCCGACACCCTGAAGTCAACCTATGATGAAGAAAAGGATGAACGCATTGTTTATGCTTACCACAGGGGCCGGTTCTTTCGCGATGACCTTCAGGGACAAAGCGACTCCATTGTTTACAATTTTGCCGATTCAACCATATACCTTTTCCATAATCCGGTGGTATGGTCGGATGAGCATCAGCTGACTGCCCGCCGCATGGAAATTAAAACCAGCGACAACCGGGTGGAGTCGGCCCATCTTTTTGATGCTGCCTTCATTATTTCACAGGAAGATACCCTGGGCTTTAACCAGGTGAAAGGCCGGAAGCTGGTAGGGCACTTCCAAGACAATGAGCTGCGGCAGATTGATGTATTTGGCAATGGTGAAACCCTTTATTTCGTGCGCGAAGATGACGGCAGCCTGGTGGGTATCAACAAAGCCCTGGCTTCCAATATCATTATTTTTGTGGAAGACCGGCAGGTAACCGGCATTCGTTTCCTGCAAAACCCCGATGCCGACCTTTTTCCTCCCGAAGAACTCGGCCGGGAAGAGCGCCTGCTCCGGGACTTTCGCTGGCTTGAGGATATACGTCCCCGCTCCAAAGCCGATATCTTTTTCTGGCCGTAAACATCCTGTTTCCGGCAATTTTGTTTGTTCTTCGGAGAATTCTTTGTTTTTTCACGGAAACTTTTCTGTTATTTTGCTGTATAGTTAATAGCACAATAAATCTTTGAAAGAAATAACCGGGAAATATGGTTGAATTCGAAAAGCATACTTTAGCCAATGGTTTGCGGGTAATTGTCCATCGTGACGAAACCACTCCCATTGCCGCGGTAAACCTGCTTTACGGTGTTGGGGCAAGGGATGAGGAGCCGGACAAAACCGGCTTTGCCCACCTGTTTGAGCACCTGATGTTTGAGGGTTCGGTTAATGTGAAGGATTTTGACCATCAGCTGCAGAATGCGGGTGGTGAAAACAATGCCTTTACCACCA
>SLRE01000045.1 GCA_007131125.1 Bacteroidales bacterium
GGGCCGGCACATGTCCAACCATTTTGCCAAACCCGAATGGAACATTCACAACGTGTCGTCTGCTACCGGAAACCATACCCTGCATGCAGTGGGTGTTGCCCGGGGAATGAAGAAATACGGTCATAAAGGTGTGGCCATCAGCTCGCAGGGTGAGTCAAGCGTTTCTGAAGGATATGTTTATGAAGCCATCAACGGGGCAAGCAACGAAAAACTGCCTGTAATCTTTGTCTTTCAGGATAACGGGTATGGAATTTCCGTTCCTAAAAAAGACCAGACTGCCAACCGCAAGGCCGCGGATAACTTCAGGGGCTTTAAAAACCTGCGCATTATTCATGTGGACGGAAAAGATGTTTTTGCCTCCATGAATGCCATGTATGAAGCCCGGAAGCACGCCATTGAAAAAAGTGAACCGGTGATTGTTCATGCCAGCGTGGTGCGCATTGGTTCTCATTCCAACAGCGACCGCCATGATCTTTATCGTGATGAGCGGGAGTTGCACTGCGTAAAAGCCCATGATCCCATTCCAAAATTCCGGAAGTTGTTGCTGAAAGAGGGAATTTTTAAGGAAAACGAGCTGCATGAAATTGAAGACCAGGTAAATGTTGAGGTTAAGGAAGCCCATAAGAAAGCCATGAAGGCACCTGATCCGGATTCGGGCAGTATTTTCGACTTTGTACTTCCCGAACCCTATCAGCCTGAAAAATTTAAAGATGGTATCCACAATGAGGAAGGCGAGAAGATCAAAATGATCACCGCCCTCAACGAAACCCTCAAGCAGGAATTCAGGCGCAACCCCGATACCTTTATCTGGGGACAGGATGTGGCTTACAAGGAAAAAGGCGGGATTTTCAATGTTACCAAAGGAATGCAGCAGGAATTTGGTATTAAGCGTGTATTTAACGCTCCCATTGCCGAGGATTTTATACTGGGTACCGCCAATGGCATGAGCCGCTTTGATGAGAAAATACGCATTGTGGTGGAAGGAGCCGAGTTTGCTGATTATTTCTGGCCGGCCATGGAACAGTTAGTGGAAATGACCCACGATTACTGGCGCAGCAACGGAAAATTTGCAGCCAACGTAACCATACGGCTGGCTTCCGGTGGCTACATCGGAGGAGGGTTGTATCACTCACAAACCATTGAAGGCGCATTGACCACCCTGCCAGGCATACGGATCGTTTATCCTTCCTTTGCCGATGATGCCGCAGGTTTGCTGCGTACTTCCATGCGTTCCAAAGGCCCGACCCTCTTCCTGGAACCCAAAGCCCTTTACAATGCCAAAGCCGCTGAAACCGTGGTGCCCGAAGAGTTTGAAGTTCCTTTCGGAAAAGCAAGGGTCAGGAGGGAAGGTAAAGATTTGACCATTATTACCTTTGGCAATACCACCCACATGAGTCTTGCGATTGCCGACAAGATCTCTGAAGAAAGCGGAAAAGAAATTGAAGTGGTGGATATCCGTTCCCTTGTACCGCTGGATAAGGAAACCATTCTGGAATCGGTAAAGAAAACCAACAGGGCCCTGATCGTTCACGAAGACAAGGTGTTTGCAGGCTTCGGAGGTGAGCTCGCTGCCATTATTGCAAGCGAAGGTTTTGAATACCTGGATGCACCGGTAAAAAGGGTAGGTTCTACCTTCACTCCCGTGGGATTCCACAAAAACCTTGAAAAAGCCATCCTGCCTTCCAACGAAAAAATACAACAGGCTGCGATGGAACTACTGGAATTTTAATCTCCTGAATATTTTAGTGTTGTTTTCTTTTAAACAGAAAAAGGCCACCCGGAAACGGGTGGCCTTTTTTACTGGTTTACTCACCGGGCGAGGGTTTATCCCTATTTTCCGGTAACAATGATTTTATATTCTTCCTCGGTGCTGCCCATAACCTGCACATAAACTTTATGTCCGGCAGTATCTGAATAATAAGCGGCGTCCGAGTGTCGCAATTCCTGCATGCTTTCTGCCTCATCCAGTTTCCTGCCGTTAAGGATTACTTCTGCAGGGGTATCGGTGTTTCTGAACCTGGCCCTGTATGTTCTTTCCGGGTTTCCTCCATCATACTCACCTTTGCGGCTTTCAATTTTCAGAATGGTGGTTGTGGCATTTCCGGGTTCTCTTACAAGGGAAAAGGCCGTGGTGCTGTAAACTCCGTTCTGGTAATCCAAAGTGAGGCCGTCATCTTCATACATCACAAAATGTCCGTTTTGGTAGTCATCCGGGAAAAGATCCAGGATAAGGGTATCCAAAGGATGCTGAGCGGTATACAGCTGGGTTGGACGGGTGGGAATAATGGCCCCGGCTTTTACAAATACCGGGATGCGATCGAGCGGGGTGTCAACGGTTACGGTTTGGTTTCCTGTATGTGTGGTATTGTCCCAGAAGTCTACCCATCTGCCCCGGGGCAGGTAAATCTGCTTTGAGGTTTGTCCTTCTTCCACTACCGGCGAAACCAGGAAATCGCTTCCCCAAAGGTGGGTTTCCCCTTCATTATAAAGCTTTTCATCATCAGGGTCTTCAAAAAACAGTGGGCGGGAAACCGGCATACCATGGGTCCAGGTTTTTCGTGCCATGGTATAAAGATATGGCATCAGTTCATAGCGCAGGTGAATGAATTTTAGGCTCGCGTCTAATGCTTCTTCACCGTAGCCCCAAGGTTCGGTAGGACATTGGTCGTTGCCATGTGCCCTGGCAATGGGTGAAAAAATCCCATGTTGTATCCAGCGCACGTATAATTCAGGAATACAGTCATCACCGGTAAAACCTCCCAGGTCGGAATGATGCCATACCATACCGGAGAGTCCCTGGTTCAGTACCATATGGGGTTGAACCGAAAGGGCCGAAAAAGATCGCCCTACATCACCCGACCAGGGCATGGTGGCATACCGCTGAATGCCGGCGGAACCTGAGCGACTCAGGTTAAAGATCCGCTCTTCGGGACGCATTTCGGCATGTCCTTCAAATAATATCTGTGCCCATTTGAGATTGTAAGTGTTGTGGACTTCTTCCACTTCTCCACGGTGGTGAACCATATCATCATGATGGCGCTCAGGCTCTCCTAAGTCTGTCCAATACCCGGCAATATTAACCGTATCGTTCTGCATAACAGGGGGGTGCTTGCTCCACCACCATTTGCGGGCCTGGGGGTTGGTAAAATCAATCAATACACCTGCACACTCCTCATCGCATGACCACCAGTTCTCCATCAGGTAGGTATCTCCACTTTCATCCATGACCAGGTAATTGAAAATATCGGCTTCTGGAAAGTTGCGTGACCATTCTACCATATAGGGCTGGCTGATCAATACCGTTTGAAGCCCCATGTCTTTAAAATCCTTTACCATGCTGTAAGGATCGGGAAAAGCGTTGCGGTCCCAAAGCATATCACCCATGTGCTCCATCCATTCCAGGTCAAGAATAATCACATCGGCAGGGATGTCCATGGCGCGCAGGGTGTCGGCCACTCCGCGGGCTTCGGTTTCATTGCTATAGCCGAATTTGCTCTGTATAAAGCCCAGCGACCATTTGGGAGGCAGCGGCTGCCGGCCCGTAAGCCAGGTGTAATGTTTGAGCTGCTCCGGCACGTCTTCTCCATAAATAAAATAATAGGTCATGATTCCACCTTTGCTCCGAAAAGAAAACCTGTCCCTGTCTTCTTTTCCAAAGTCGAGCCAGCTTCTCCAGCGGTTGTCGAAAAACAGGGCAAATTCCCGGTTGGTTAAGGTCATGGGTATGTTTACGTTCATGGTTTCCAGGGCATCATGGTAGCCATAATTCTGCCGGTTATACACTTCCAGTTCCAGCCCGCGAAGGTTAAACCCGACACCCCTCATTCCGGTGCCGTAAAAATTCAGGTCTTCAGGCAATTCAAACTCAGCCTTACGGGGCCCTTCTTCTTTCCCGGAATCATCAACGGTTAGGGCTTCTTCAAGGAGAATGTTGTTTTCCCGGTCAAGGAACAAAACCCTTAAAGGATTTTTTCCCACACGGATGTTTACCCTTTCAGAGGTAATAAAAAAATGGTCTTCTGCTTCCTCCACAGCCCACTGCAAGCCTGCACCGGGTTCGCGGACCACAGCAAAGGAAGAGTCGGGGAGGGCTTCGGAGGTGTCAAGATAATCTATGCGGATTACTTCCGGAGAATACCATTGAAGCTGAACAGCAGCATGCTCTCCGGCAAAAATAATCCCGCTTTCATTGCTTTCATGAAAAACATAATTACCGGGGCCCTCATTGCCCATGACATTTGCCGTGAGGCCAATGCCGAGAATGAGCAGGCTCAGGACCAGGCGAATTTTCTTTTGCAACATCTTTTTAAACTTTTATGGAATTTGATTTTGAAAAATTTTCCTGATTTTGGAAAAGCTACAAAGATAAATGTTTTTGCAAAGA
>SLRE01000071.1 GCA_007131125.1 Bacteroidales bacterium
AGTTTGAACCAGGTCTCTGCGGTAGGTAAGCCGGAAGCTGTTGAACTTATAAAACCCTTCTATGGTCTGTCCTTCAGGAAAAATAGTCTGCTGAAAAATGATATCCTCCGGGGCTTCTCCTTCATAATCAATTGCCAGGGGAGCGGCAAAAGCAAAAAGGTGGTTTTTTTCACCAAAGGTAAAGCCAACGCGAAACCGCAATGGTACCAGGGTTCCTTCCTGACGAAAATCGTCAGTAAAACTGAATGTTGTACCTGTTTCATTGGGAATACGCACATCATTGTAGCTTTGAAAGGCCAGGCCCGATTCCAGGTCAAAACTCCATTGTGCATCGGCCCGGCAGAAAACCATGACCAAAGCAATAAAAAATATCCATTTTTTCATAAATCAAGGTCTGATAAATACAGTTCAAATATACTTCGAAGTTACATTTTTTCGGAGTTTCCTTTGCAAAATAAAGCTAAAAATGTTAATTTTATGGATAATTCATTATAAACCCCAAAAAACCTTAAAGATATGACAAGAGAAGAGTTTAAAGAAAAGGCTAAGAATAGCATAGACGATATTTTTGCCAAACTGGATGAGCTTGAAGTCAAAAAGAATAAAGCACAGGAGGATGTAAAGCAGAAATATGAGCAGAGGAAAGCCGAGCTGTCGGCAAAGCGTGCCGACCTGCAAATGAAATACCAGGAATTGTCAACCGTATCGGAAGGCAAATGGGAAGAAGCAAAGAAAGATTTTTACAAAAGCCTGGATTCACTGAAAGACGGTTTTTCCAAACTGGCTTCTATTTTCAGGTAATATCAGGATTTTAATACAGCAAAAGTTAAATAAAAAATGGCCGGCAAAGAAGAAAAGATGCCGGCCATTTTTTGCAGTATATCCCGGGTTAATTTAATTTCCAAGCCAGGAATTAAACATCCAGACCAGTTTTTCCTGCTCGCGGATATAATCACTGACCATGGCGTTGGTACCTTCGTCATCGCTTTGGTCCGATAATTCCAGAATAACCCTTTGCTTCTCCAGCAAAACTGAGAAAGCATCAAGGATGGAACGGATACAGGCTGCTCCTTCACTTACGTTCTGGGCTGCTTTGATTTTGGAAGTTTTTACATAATCCTCAAGGGTATGCATTGGGGTGCCTCCCAGAGTGAGGATGCGCTCCGCTATCTCATCAATTTTGTCCTGCAGGTCAGTATACAGTTCCTCAAACTTTGTATGTAGTTCAAAAAACTTTTCACCTTTTATGTTCCAGTGAAAACCCCTGTTGTTCTGGTAAAATACCTGGTAGTTGGCCAGGAGGTCATTTAGTTTTTCAACAAGTTCTTTGGTTTTTACTTCTTCTAGTCCAATTTGATTTACTTTACTCATAATCTCATTTAAATTTTAAAAGGTTATTAATCATTTTACTTTTTGCTATTCTCAAACTCTCCAACAATTTGAAGTTTCACGTCCTTCAGGCGGAAACCGTGGATTTTTTTGTTTTGGAAATACTCCTCAAGCAACCGGTCCAACTCGGGATCATGAAAATCCTCCATGCGGTCGGAACTTTCACAATAAAGGTGATGGTGATTGTCCGTAACCGGGTCATAACGCATGGCACCGGCATCGGTCTTTACTTTATTCACTATCCCGTTTCTCACAAAAGCATCCAAAACGTTATACACTGTAGTTGGAGACAAACCGGGAATGCTTTGAGACACCCTCCGGTAGGTTTCCTCAGCTGTTGGATGCGTTTTAGCCTCCACCAGGGATTGCATTACGGCAATTCGCTGGGGCGTAATCTTTAAGCCGGCATCACTCAGCTTTTTAACTATTTCGTCGACCCTTTTCATAATTGTTTATTGCAAATATAATAACAATTTTTAAATTGTACAAATTACAATTTAAAAAACAACCCAATTTAACAAGTTTTATAATTTTTACTTATGAGAACAAAAATCCAGCACAAAAAATTACCTGCCCATAATCCGGGAAATATGGAGTGATAGGATTTTCGGAAAGTTTTGGTGCTGAAATGAATAATCTCCCGCCAGGCTTATTGTTTTTCCAGCCGGAAAACTTTTAGTTTCCCGGATTCGTCGAGAATTTCCAGAAGGAAAATTCCCGGCTTCAGACTGTCAAGATAAATGATGTTTTCAGACGAAGGCAGTTCACCTTTCAGCAAAATCCTTCCCTGCAGATCAAATATCCTGTAGCTGAGGTTTCCTTTGCCTGTATGGGTATCGTCAAGGGCAACGGTCACAAAGTTCCTGGCAGGGTTTGGATAGATCTTAAAGTTTTCAACTACGGGAAGTTTAATATTAACAGTGCTTTCAAACTCTGCATGGATTTCATGGTCATCGGTCACATTCAGAAAGGAAAACGTATATTCCTGCATTCCAATGGCTTCATCAATGGTTTCTTCATCTACCACAAGACTTGAAATGATGTATCCCTCCATGGAAATGATCTCAAAATCCTGATTGTCGCCATAATTCAACACAATGGTACCCTCAGGAATAATTTCCCCGTTTCCCCCGGCACTTGCATGGATCATGCGATAGCCCCCGTCTCCAACGATCTCCACGATATTTGAGGGATCTGATTCTCCGCCCGGGTAAACTGCGGTAACATAATAATTATAGGTTGCTTCGTGCTCAATATCAAAATCCGTAAAATCGGTTTCTTCAACCAGTTCATCGCTGATGAGCTGATCATTCCTGTATACATTATAACCCATCGGGTTGGCATCTTCCGGGGCTTCCCATTGAAGAAGTATTGCTCCACCTCCTTCCAGGTTGAAGGCCTCAAGATTGAAAGGTGGACTTAAGACCGTTTCTACCGTCCACTCCACATCATCAATAAATAAAGGACGCATGTTTTCAGTGGCCCCATGCCTGAATGCAATATAGGCATGATCATCCGGGGCGTCTTCAAACGTGAAAGTATGTTGGTGGTATTCGTCCAGGGAAGTAATGGTGGCTATTTCATAAAAGGAGGCATGGTCGTCACTATCTGCCAAAGTGCCTACAATAAGGGGTTCGGGAAAAACCGCCACTTTGGTCCAGAAACTGATTTCCCCGTTATTGAGGTTGGCCAGTTCAGGGGTAACCAAAATCACAACATCATCGGCATAGCGGTTGTAAAGCCTTGCGGCCCTTATTCCTGAATAGGCATGGTTGTAGAACTCCCCGGCTTCATAAATGGTTACACTTGCATTACCGGTGGATTCAACGATGGAAGACCAGCCTTCAGGCAATTCAGATGAGCCCTCAAAATCTTCAAAAAAGCCGCTAAGGGCTTCATAGGCCACACCATAGAGGGTAACGGTATTGCTTCCCTCAAAACTATCGTCGATTGTAAAAATAAGGTCTTCCTGAAATACTCCTGCTTCATCAGGCAAAAACTCCACCTCCATTACTTCACTGCCACCGGGAGCAATGGTTGCACTGAATTCAGCATAAAAGGGTGGCTGGGTTTCCACACCTGTAATTTGAAGGGGTGCACCTCCAAGGTTGGTGATCTCAAAAGAGGTTGAAGCAGTTTCGTTAATGGATATAGTCCCGAAGTTATGGCTCTGGGGATGCAGGCTGATCTCAGGAACAGGCTCCATCTCAACCAGCAGAATGTCGTCCATATACATATTGCCCTGATTGCCCCCATCGTATACATTCCATCCGAAATGCACGGTCATATCCTCATCCGGGGTGATGATTGCAAAACCTTCGGTGTGGACGGTATGGTTGATGTGGTCATCCAGAAACACCTGTGTGGTCATTTCTCCGGAAGAAGCCCCCTCTCCCATTTTAACCTGCATTTGAAGGGGGGTTGATGAGGTACGGTAATAAAAGCTCAAACGGTATGATACCCCTTCCTGCAGGCTCACCTCCGGTGAAAACAGCCATTCGTCCTTGGGCTGCCAATCGCCAAATACCGCTACGCAATTGGGGGGAGAATGGGCAAAAACCGCGTAAGTAACCCAGGTGGTGCCTGTACCACTGGAATTTTCAGCAATCCATCCCTCAGGAAGTACAGGGGGTGTTACACCGTCAAAATTTTCGTCAAGTAAAACAGTCTGACCGGATAAACCGGCAGATAAAACAAGCAATACAGTTGTAAAAACAAAGGAAAAGTAATTTTTTCGCATAGCTCAGGATTAAAAATGGAAAACGATTTATTCTGTTCGTTATGAAGAACTTGATTTAAGTGATCTAGTTCCAGGACGTTCACAACGCTTGTCTGTGGCCTTGGCATATCAAATAAAAGGTTTTGATTCCATGATTAAATTCCAATACTTCAATATTTTGGAAGAGGAATCCATTGACCCAATTCGATGGACAGAGCAGTTCAGAATTGGCTGGCAGTATAATTTTAAATGATAGGCTAAAGTGCTAGGGGAA
>SLRE01000034.1 GCA_007131125.1 Bacteroidales bacterium
CGCACGATCAGCTCCATATCTTCTCCAACCAGTTCGGGGTTGTAACCTCCGCATTTAATTACGATGTTCCGGTCAAACATACCAAAGGCTCCGGAGATAAGCAATAAACCATTGAGCCTGCTCCAGGCCATTCTTCCCATCAAAAAGGCCCGGGTGTATTCCAATACCTGCACTTTGGGCAGAAACTTCCGGGGCAGCCGCACTTCGGTGATTCGGCCTTCTTTGATTTGGCAGGAGTTGGCAACACGGATTACCCCTCCGGAAGCAATGATCCTTTTGCCGGTTTCTTCCAGAAAGGGTTTTGCCATGATCAGCAAAGCGTCTTCCTCCAGGACACAGTCAACATCTATGGCTGAGAAAAAATCCTTTTCAGAAATGCTTATTCCGGCATTGAGGGCATCGGCTTTCCCACCGTTTTCCTTATCTATAACCGTTAGCTTTGAAAAGGCTTTATTTTTGGATTTGTATACTCCTTTGATGGGTTTGGTTGGAATTTTTTCTTCATAAAGGATGTCTACCATTTCAAGGTCATAGGCTTTTATAATCCTTTCCATGGTATCATCGGTGCTGCCGTCGTTTACAATGATCACCTCAAAATCGTTATAATGCAGTGAAAGCAAGCTGCGGATGTTGTCTACAATGCTTTTGCCCTCATTATGGGCCGGGGCAATAATGGAAATGGAAGGGGCAAGTGGGGAAGAAAGCAGCATGCGATAATCCACAAAGCTGTTTTTTCTCATGTACCTGAGCATACCCATTCCTGAGAATAAGGCCAGGCAGGCGTAAGAGCCAAAAATGAAAATGGTAACGATGATAATTCCATTTTCAATGATATATTGCAGGGCTTTGAAAAAATCAATCATTGCACTTCTTCCTTTTGTTTTACATTTTCAATAATCTTGCGCAGTTCCGGATCTGCTTTCCGGTATATCTTTTCTAAATATTCTCTTCCTTTTTCTCCGGTGCTTACCATGGTTTTTGCGGCGGCTTTAAGGATGCCGAAAACGGGTTCATTCATCAGGATTTCTTCCAGGAAGTCCAGTTCCTTATGTGTTGCAAGTGGATAGATGGCATCAAGGGCTGCCTTGCGGTTTTTCTCCATCATAAGCACCAGCAGGGCATCCTGCCTCTCATTTTCGTCAGGGATCTCATTTTTAAAGGCACCTTTCAAATCGTCGATGTTTTCGGGGATTTCAAGCTGGCCAAGGGCTTTTATGGCATGATACCGCACATTCGGATTTTGATGGCTGAGCAGGTTTGCCAGTTTGGGCGCTTCATGGGTATGTTTGTAATAGCCGGTCATTTTTGCAGCAAAAATGGCCACCGAGTCATTGGGGCTGTCCAGCCATCTTTCAAAAGAATCGATAAAAATATGATGATAGTTCAGGGTGTTCAAAATGTTGACCTGTTCCCATTCAGAGAGCTCATAATTCAAGTCATCCAGGAAAAACAAAGGATCGTCTTCGCTGATCTTTACCAGGGCAACATGGGCCTCCATTCGAAGCACTTTGTTTTTTGAGTTGACATATTTGGAAATTTGCTGGCTGGCGTCTTTTACATCCATCTGGGAAAGTTCCCTGAAACCTTTGGCTTTATGGTCCCATCGTCTTGCCTGGACTTTGGCAAGGGAAGTCTTGTATAACCCAAGGTTAAAGTAAAGGTCGCGCAGTCGGTTGGCAGCTTCACCATAAAGATTGTTATGGAGAGATAGCAACTCATTCAAAAATATTTCCCTGTTTGCCGAAAAATTTATGCCGGTAAACTCATAGGGTTGGTCCTCTTCACCAAAAAGAAAGTTGGTCAGCTCTTCCTGGTAGGTATGTTTCATCTCTTTGGCGTGCCTTCTTTTGCGGGTTTTCAGGCTGCGGTTTAAAACGATAATGGTAAACAGGGAAAGCAGACTGAAAATAAGATAAACCAGAATAACCAACAGTATTTTAACCTTTAACCCGGCTGTGCGATAAGTTTCCAGAAATCTTGACCACAGACCTGATGGGTTTTGGGAATTGACCCGGGACTGGTTAGCGGCAGATTCGGTGGAGGCTTCCAGGGAAAAAAGGTCTTCACCCGGAGACTCCATGATGGCAAACACCTTAAGGTTACCCAAAGGAAAACTGGAGAGCAAAACCGGCAAAAAACAATGGTTGGATGATACCTGTAATGTTTGATAAAAGCCAGTATTAAATTCCGGTAAGGCTGATGCATCCCGCGCAGGATAGGATGCCAGCGTTGCCTGGCTGAAAAGCAACCCGCTTAACAGAAAAATTAACAGAGGTTTGATGGTCTTATTCGCCCTTATCATTTCTTTATTTTATAGGTTTTTTCGGTATTCACAGAGTCTTAAAAAAGGTACGCAATCCCAAATTCCAGGGTATATTGATTTCCCCATATCTCATCCCGATAATGGCTGTAACCGGCACCTGCTTTCATCAGGAAGCTCCGGAAAACAGGCTGCTGATATATGAGCATTACCCGGTTGCTCCCTATGTCATAAATCTCTCCACCGACCAGGGCATCCTCGTCAACAGAGAAACCGGTTCCAAGAATCAGCGACAAGTGGTGGTCGGGTAAAGCAAAATATCTTCTGATGGTCAAAAAGTAAGAATGAGACCTTGGCATGTCGGAGGCCAGGGTAAAATAGGGCCGGAAACTAAAGAAATACTGCCCGTAATATTTGCTGAGCGACCCGGTAAGGATCAGCAGGTCGTTTTCCGGGAAAAGCAGTATGCGCATGCCTGCCGATATTTTCCAGTCGGCCGGCAGTCTTTGAAACAACTCCAGGCCCGCCCTGTATTTTGGGAAGATATGGTCGTCGGGAGAGTATCCGGCATTAAGATAAAGGTATCTGCCGGGCCCCAATGGGGGATAGGCATCGGCCTCCACCTGAAATCCGTCCTGCCCGAAACGTCTTCCGTAATTTACCCTTCCGATAACCTTTCCAAAGGTATTTGTGCGCCGGCCATATTCTGCATAAAAAAGATGCCAGGGGTCGGCATCATCAAAAAAATCAACCCTGTAACCCACTCCAACATGGTTTTTCCTGGTTTTTCTTTCCACCAGTGCAAGCAGGTTGTCGGCTTCTTCATGGTCTGGATCTGCTTCCAGTATCTGGTTCAGCACTTCTTCAGCTTCTTCGTACTCCTCAAGTTCAACCAGTGCGGCAGCTTTTTTGAAAAGGAGGTCGGTATTTTCGGGCTCCAGCTCCAGTGCCAGGTTGGCGTAATCCAGGGCTTCCTGATGATTACCGGCCCATTTGTGCAGGTCCGACATGGCAGATAAAGCCTCTATGTAGCGGGGTTCCTTTTCAAGCAGGTCAGCCAGCAGGTCTATCCCATCTTCATATTCCCCGTCCCAGCCGTAGGTTCGAGCCATCAGCACAGTGGCATCGTGGTAATCGGCATCAATTTCAAGGATTTGACGGCAAATTTGCCTGGCTTCCGCAGTTTGGCCTTCAAAAGCCAGCTCCCGGGCCTGGAAAAACATCTGGTCGGTGCTGGTAGAAGCGTTGTTTAGGGCCTGGGATTGGAGGGGGATTGAAAACAGAATTGCAAAAAGAATTACCAGCAAGTGAGGGTATGTTGGTTTTTCTTTTCCGATGAATATTAAAAGGGATTGAACTGTTTTCATTAGGGCAGGGCTGATTATGTTAGTTTTATTAGCCTCGTTGTTCGGTTTTTTCCTGTAAGGATTTTTATCTTTTGATGATAAGACGTTTAACCCTGATGGACAGCTCATTGGGGCTGAAGGGTTTGGTCAGGTAATCATCGGCTCCTAATTTAAATGCTTCGATGATGGTTTCTTCATTTCCTACTTTGGAAAGCACAATAATTGGGGTTTCTTTATTAAGCTCATTGCGCACCAGGTTGATGATTTCGAGGCCACCGGTAAAAGGCATCAACAGGTCGGTGATCACCAGGTCATAGTCCTGTTCACGTAATTTATCGGAGGCAACCTTTCCGTCATTGGCATTGTCAACCTCATAACCCTCGCGTGTGAGTTTGTGCTCAATGGCCTTTATTACCATATAATCGTCTTCACAAACTAATATTTTCATTGTTTTCTTGAATTAAAAATGGAAAAAGAATATTTGTTGCAAAATAATTTTCAGACCCCTGGCTTATGCTGAACGAAATAAATTTGTCGCTCAAAGGTAAATAAAAAATGTTAAACAGCGGTATTTTCTCAATAAATCATCCTTGCAAACGTTTATCAATATGTGCTGTTATTTGGTTTGTACGTATAAATGAATAAAAAGTTTGGAATAACAGGCTAAAAAAAGGATTTTGGGGACAAATCACGCGTTTTTATGTCTTCGGCCGGTAAACCTTTTATTTGCTGAATGGTTTTATTGTGTTAGTTGAAATATAATCTTATTTTATAA
>SLRE01000243.1 GCA_007131125.1 Bacteroidales bacterium
CTGGTAAGTTATGTCAACTCCATGTACAACAGTTTTGTCAGCGCCGAAATACTTGCCTATGAGGATGAGCACCTGGAAGAAAAATACCCCGAATTCCGTGTGGTAATGCGTGAATACCATGATGGCATCCTGCTGTTTGAGCTTACTGAGCAAAAAGTCTGGAACCGTGCAGTGGAAGACACCCTTGGGCTGAAAAACTTTTTTCAGGAGAACCAGTCCGAATATGTTTGGGATGACAGGGTGGAAGCCACCATATACATCGCTGAGGACCGTCGCACAGCAAGAGCCACCCGGCGCGCAGCAAGGAGGGCCAACCCTTCCAGCGGCAATCATCAGGAAATCCTGGAATCCATAAATGATGACAGCCGCCTGAAGGTTTCTGCCCGGCATGGAAAATTTACCAGTGAAGACCATCCGGTGCTTGAAAAGGTAAGATGGAGAGAAGGCGTGGCCAGGCCGGTGCAATGGGATGACAAATATGCAGTGGTGCATATTCATGAAGTATTGCCCGAGGCTCCCCAGCAAATGGATGAGATAAGGGGAATACTGATTGCCGATTATCAAAACTATCTTGAGAAAAAATGGGTGGAGGAACTACGCAATAAGTACGACATATTTGTGGATGAAGAAGTGCTGGAAGAATTGAGTAAAAAATTAAATCCTTAAAAATGAAAAAACCTGTGAGCTTTTCTATCCTGAAACTCCTGCCCATATCAAAGGGTTTTACCGGTAAATTGCCGGGATTTCTGGCATTGATGCTGCTTGTGGCAGGATGTAATCTGTTTCATCCACAGGACGATACGGCCATTGCCAGGGCTTACAACAACTATTTATATCATTCCGACATAAAGCATATCCTTCCCCCTGGCACTTCAAGGGCCGACAGTGCGGCAATCGTGCAGCGCTACGTGGATAACTGGATTCGTCAGCAGGTTTATTTGCATCATGCGAAGGAAAACCTTGATGCCGACATGCGTGAATTTGAAAAAAAGGTAAGGGATTACCAAAACTCCCTGATCATTTATGCCTACGAAACCGAATTGCTCAGGCAGGAGATGGACACGGTAGTTTCCGAAAGCCAGATTGTCAGCTATTATGAAAACAACCAGGATGATTTTCAGTTAAAAGAGAACATTGTAAAGGTGGTTTATTTGAAAGTTCCACTGGATGCCCCGAATATGGGGCAGGTCAGGCGCCTTTACCGTTCCACCGATCCTGATGACCTGGAGCAACTTGAGGAGTATGCGGTTCAAAATGCCGCTTCTTACCTGATTGATGATGGGTCCTGGTTGCTTTTCAGCGAGCTTTTGCGCGAGATCCCCATCCGGACCAGCAACCAGGAATCTTACCTGCGAAATAACCGGCATGTTGAACTTAACGACGATTACTACCGTTATTTTCTTAACATAATGGATTATAAACTAAAAGGAAGTAATTCGCCTCTTGCCTTTGAAAGGGATAATATCCGGAAGATCATCCTGACCCAGAGGAAGCATCAGTATATTGATCAAAAGCGAAATAACCTGTTTCAGCATGCTGCTCAAAACAATAGTTTTGAAACGTTTTTCTGATCCTGCCAAAAAATTATTGGCAACCTTTTTGCATTAAATTTTTTCCTAAGTTATTTTGAAATACCAAAAAAAACATACAATCCGATGAGAAACATTTTTTTATTAACAGCATATGTTCTTTTGTTTTCCTTTTCTGCCAACCCTTTGGTGGCGCAGGACAAGGTTGTGGTGGATCAGGTGATTGGAGTGGTAGGAAGCAACGCTATTCTGGAATCTGATATCATTAACCAGAAAAGGCAAATGGAAGCCGAAGGCATGGACCTGGGAGCCAACCCCGTTTGCGCTCTTTTTGACGAAATGCTTTACCAAAAATTACTTTATAACCAGGCCATAATCGATAGTGTGGAGGTAGATGAAGAGCAGGTGGAACAGGTGCTGGAAAGGCGGCTTCGCTATTTTATCCAGCAGATAGGTTCACGGGAACAACTTGAAGCCTATTACGGCAAAACCATTGATGAAATAAAGGACGAATTCAGGGATATTGTGAAGGAGCAGGAGATGAGCCAGCGCATGGAAAACAAGATCACCCGCAATGTGAGCGTAACTCCTTCTGAAGTAAGAAGATTTTTCAACAACCTTCCTCCCGAAGAAGTACCCATGGTAGATAGTGAAATGCAACTGGCAAAGATCCAGATAGCACCACCCGTCCGGGATGAAGAAATTGCTGAAACAAAAAGACGTCTGGAAGAATTCAGGCGGAGGGTGCTGGATGGGGAAAGTTTCAGTACCCTGGCCATCCTTTACTCCGACGATCCCGGTTCTGCGCGCAGGGGAGGAGAGCTGGGTTTTTATGGCAGGGGAGAATTGTTTCCCGAATTTGAAGCAACTGCATTCAGCCTTCGCCCGGGAGAAGTATCAGAAGTTATTGAAACCGAAGCCGGTTATCATATCCTCCAAATGATTGAAAGAAGAGG
This sequence comes from Bacteroidales bacterium, assembly GCA_007131125.1. Taxonomy (GTDB): domain Bacteria; phylum Bacteroidota; class Bacteroidia; order Bacteroidales; family UBA7960; genus PUML01. The sequence goes on from SLRE01000243.1 coordinate 2,486, forward strand.
TGAGCAGTTTAATGTGCGGCACATCCTGCTGCAACCAAGGATTTCTCCGGCAGATATTTCAAAGACCCGTAATAAACTGGATAGCATAAGAACCATTATCAGGGAAGGGGAAATGACCTTTGAAGAAGCAGCCCTGGAATTTTCCGAACACCCCTCAAGGGTCAACCAGGGTCTGATGGTAAACCCGAGAACCAACTCCACACGCTTTACATCAGATCATCTTGAGCCCAACCTGTTTTTTGTAATAGACAATCTTGAGGTTGGTGAAGTGTCAGAACCTGTCGCTACCCGCACCGAAAAGGGAACCCAGGCATTTAAGATTGTTAAGCTCAGGCAGCGTACATTGCCCCACCGCGCAAATCTGGAAGAAGATTATGACTTTATTCAGAAACTTGCACTACAGGAAAAAAAGAGAAGGGTTGTCAAAGACTGGATCAACCGAAGGCTGTCTTCCACTTATGTTTTTATTCACGAGAATTACCGGGATTGTGAATTTGACCACAATTGGCTGAAAGTGATTTCCGAACGGTAAAATTTATTAAATACGAGATACGATCTATGCAGTATAAATCTGAAGTTGAAGCGATTGATGCCATGGCCGGGAAGTTTTCAGCCATGCGGGAAGAGATATCCAAAGTAATTGTCGGGCAGGATGAGGTTGTAAAAAATGTACTGATATCCATTTTCAGCAGGGGGCACTGCTTGCTGGTTGGGGTGCCGGGCCTTGCCAAAACCCTTCTGGTAAATACCATTGCCAAGGTTCTTGGATTAAAATACAGCCGTATACAATTCACCCCCGACCTGATGCCCTCCGATATTATTGGTACGGAGATACTTGATGAAACAAGAAACTTCAGGTTTATTAAGGGTCCTCTTTTTGCCAACATTATCCTGGCTGATGAGATCAACCGTACCCCTCCAAAAACACAGTCAGCACTGTTGGAAGCCATGCAGGAAAGGTCTGTGACAGCGGCCGGGATATCACATAAGCTGCAGGATCCGTTTTTCGTACTTGCCACCCAGAACCCCATTGAGCAGGAGGGAACCTACCCCTTGCCCGAAGCCCAGCTGGACCGTTTCATGTTCAATGTATATCTTGATTACCCTTCTTTTGAACAGGAAATGCTGGTGGTAAAAAACACCACCTCGGATAAACTCACACAGTTGAATATTATTCTGAATGCAGAGGAGATCATTTTTTTCCAGGACCTTGTGCGCAAGGTTCCTGTTACGGATAATGTGCTGGAGTATGCCGTTAAGCTGGCCTCCCGCACCCGCCCCAACACCAAAGATGCCCACAGCATGGCCAACGAATACATCAACTGGGGAGCAGGTCCACGGGCTTCCCAATACCTGATCATCGGAGCCAAATGCCATGCTGCCATTCACGGAAAGTATGCCCCTGATATTGAAGATGTGAATGCCATTGCCTATTCCATACTCAGGCATCGTATTGTGCGCAACTTTAAAGCCGAAGCAGAAGGAGTTTCGGTGGAGAAAATTGTGGATAATTTAATTGAATAAGTTATCTGTTGATTGCCAGCATTTTTGTTTTTTTGGTGAAAAAAAGTTAGAAAAAACTCTTGCCAAAACAGCAAAATTGATTATATTTGCAGTCCCTTCCAAAGGAAAAAAAGCGATCATTTAAAGATTATTTTTTTAAAACTTTTTTGTTGGAAATAATAAAAAAGTATTTACCTTTGCACTCCCCAAACGGGGGAAACGATCTTTGAAAGAATTGGGAAGCCAAATAAGTAGCAAACATACCTGTCAATTCTTGTTAAGAGTTGATTAAAGATGTAATAAAAATAAGTATGAGTCGGGACAGTAATTTGAAGTTACTAATATAGGATTAGAAACAACGGAGAGTTTGATCCTGGCTCAGGATGAACGC
>SLRE01000099.1 GCA_007131125.1 Bacteroidales bacterium
CGGTAGTAAATTCGGCCTTGGCCTGACGACCTCCAAGCCGGATATTCCCGAGCTTGCTAAAAGCAATGGAAAGGGAAAAGATTAAAAAGAAGTTAACCGCCAAAACAAAAAACCAACCACCGTTTTCGGAAATGGTCTCCTGTATGGTGGCAAAAACCTCATTCATGGGCGGGCCAACAATCAGGGTAATGCTGATAAAGAGAACAATCAAAACAGCCGAAGGCCAGAACACAAAGTTATCAACATCAAAATACTTTTTCTTGCTTATCAGATGGCTTTCATCATCTGGAAGTTTTGCTTTATCTTTCTTCATGTTACAGTAAAAATTTCGGTAAAAATAACAAACGTTGCAATTAATCCAAAATGTTGGCCTCAGAGGATTTTTTACCGGGAAAAGTAAAAAGATTATTTCCTGTCCTGGTAGTTTTTCACTTTTTCGTTGATGTAGTCTTTTAGTTCAGGGGGGTCTAACACCCTGATCTCATCGAGCAGTCCAAGTACAAATCTTCCAATCCCCTTCAGGGAATAAACCGGACCGTCAAACAAATGATCGTTTCCCTTTTTCCTGATATATAAGGCTGCATCCGGATATTCTTCTTCCATAAGCAGGCGGGCCCGGTTATTAAGCTTTAATTTCACATTGATAGGCGCTTCTCCGGTCATGCCGAAAATCCCGACTTTACCCCGGGTGTGCAGTGTTTCAAATTCCCATGGTTTGTTTGTAAGTTCAGCCCGTGAAATCCGGCTGGTTTTAAATTGTTTTACCTTCTGGGACTTTACCTCAAAAGCCAGAAGGTATTGGTAATAGTTATAAAACCGGATGGGTTCCACCAATCGGTCCGATGCGTTTTTGCTGTTAACCGACTGGTAGTCTTTCAGCAAAACCTGCTCTTTGGCCTTTATGGCCAGGCGAATATGGTTGATGTTCTTCGAAACATACTGGTCGTAAAGCGTTTCTGAAAGTTCATCCAAGTCGGTAAGGGCATAAAGTTTATCCAGAAGACCTTTCTGCAGGGGGTTGGAAACCCCGCATGCCACCAGTGCATCTTTAACAATGGCCGCTTCCTCCACAGAAAAAACGATAAGGTCTTCGGGTTTAAAAGTAGAGCGGGAAGGGCTCTCTATCCGGAATCGTCCGTTTTTTCGGATCACTTCAAATCCAAGGTCCCTGAGCAGGGAAATATATCGCTCAATGGTACGGGGGGATACATCAAAGTCACGCGCCACGTCGGCTTTGGTACATCCTAAAGGGGCGCGCAGCCGGGCAATAAGCTGCAATACCCTGAAAATCTTCCTTTGTTCATCCATGGCAGGAAATTTAGCTTTTTCAAAAACCAGGATATAACCAGAATAAAACCCCGGCAGAAGGATTTTGCCGGGGCCTGAAAAAAGTTGTTTTTAAATCTCTTTATCCAGGGGTTCTGTCAGGTCGAAGTCTGCCCTGAAGATAAGCTCTCCTTCACTGGACAGCATATAAGAGAAAGTGGTCAGGTCTTCGGAAAATTTCACTGTCCATATTGCATGGCAGGAGGTAGGGATCAGTTCACAGGTATAATCGTCGGCCGGAAAGTTTTGCTCAAACTGATCTCCCAGACCGTCGGAATATCCTCCATAAAGGGTTTGTTCTTCAGGGGTTCCGTCGGGATAGCGATGATCATGGCGAAACCGGAGTCCTTCATCCTCTACCAGGAACAGCCAGGTGCGTGATTCATCCCCATTCAGGTGGAAAGGCACATGCACTTCATCTTCCTCGCATTTGGTAATGTGCATGGTAAAATCCAGGTCTTCCCAGCTTTCACGGCCCTCAGCCATAAAAACCTGCTCACCGGCAAAAGACTTTCCGCAAAGGTCACGAAGGTTTTCCAAAAAAGCTTTCTGTTCCTGTGAGAGGGGCCGCACATCAGCATCTTCAATGGCCCTTTCCTCGGCATGTTCCCTGTGCCCACAGGCAGCCACAATAAAAATCATGGCAATAAATAAGAGTGTTTTCTGCATTGTTGTCGATTTTTTGGTTTGTGGATTTATTAAGTTTAAACCACTAAGATAATCAAAATAAAAAGAAATGTTTTTTTGGGAAGTTTGTTAAAAGGGTTAGCGATAGGTTTCGTATTTTTGCAATCCGAAACCAAAAACCATTTGAATGAAGCCATTAGTAAGTATTATCATGGGCAGCACTTCCGATATGCCCGTAATGCAGGAAGCTGCAAAGTTTTTTGATGAAATGGAGATCCCTTTTGAGATCAATGCCTTATCGGCCCACCGTACTCCGGAGAGAGTCATGGAATTTTCGGAAAATGCCCGCAAGCGGGGCATCAAGGTAATTATTGCCGGAGCCGGAGGAGCAGCACATCTGCCCGGGGTTATCGCTGCAGGAACCACCCTGCCCGTTATCGGTGTTCCGGTAAAATCTTCCATTTCCATGGACGGATGGGATTCGGTATTGTCTATCCTGCAGATGCCTTCCGGAATTCCTGTTGCTACGGTAGCCCTGGACAACGCAAAAAATGCAGCCATTCTGGCCATGCAAATCCTGGCCCTTACCGATGAAAATATTGACCTGCGCTTTTCCGCTTTCAAAGAAAACCTCAAAAGCAAAGTGGTAAAAGCCAATGAAGACCTTAAAAAGGTTAGCTTCAAATTCAGGGTGCAATAAAGTTTTTTGCACCATTTTTATTTTCCTTATTTGATCGGCTTTTGGGTTTCCCCCGAAGAGCTTCCTGGCAATCCTGTATTTCTCAATTTTTGCCAGACAAAGATTTTTGACGAAAAAAATCGCATCCCGGAATTAAATTTTCATTAACTTGCAAAAAAGAAGCCACCACAAAATGTGGCTGCTTTTTTTGCCTCCTCCTGTATTTTTTTGTCCAATGCTAAAAACGGGTCCAATGAATAATAAAACCTGTCTGGGCATCCTTTATCTATTATTGGTTTTAAGCCTTGCTTCCGGGGCCAATGATAATTTCCCGTTTGGAGGAAGGGCGGCCGGAATGGGCAATGCGGCTGTTTCCCTTTACGACTTCTGGGCTGTAAGTCACAACCAGGCCGGATTGGCCCGTCTGGAGCACTTCGCCTCGGGAGTTTATTTCGAGAACCGCTTCATGACACCTGAAATGAGCCTGGGCGCAGCAGCAATTGTTTACCCGGCTGCACCCGGAGTTTTTGCACTGAATGTTACGTATTTCGGTTATTCATTATACCATGAAAGCAAAATCGGGCTGGCTTATGCCCGTTCATTCGGAGAAAGGCTATCTGCAGGCATTCAGCTGAATTATTTGTACACCCACATTGGAGATGGATACGGCACGGCAGGGAACCCTGCAGTTGAGCTTGGCGTAATTTATGAACTAATACCCGGCCTGAGTATTGGCTCCCATGTTTTTAACCCCACCCGGGCAAGCATTGCAGATTTTAATGATGAGCGCATCCCGACCATTATGCGTATGGGCCTGGCATATGCCTTTTCCGAAAGGGTAATAATAACGGTGGAAACCGAAAAAGACATGGAGCGCGACCCGGTATTTAAAGCCGGACTGGAATACCAGTTGATTGACCATGTTTTTTTCAGAGGTGGAATGGGTACCAATCCCACCACCAATGCTTTTGGCTTTGGAATGGATTTGGGAAACATCACCATTGACCTGGCCACTTCTTTCCACCATATTTTGGGATATTCGCCCCAGGCCAGCCTGGTGTATACTTTCCGGTAAGGCAATCAAAACTCATGCATCGTCGGAAACCATATTCACAGAAAAAAACAACCTTGCTTGCAGCCGGGTTCCTCATGTTTTTTTTGTGCTACGGAATTCCGGAAAGCAACGGACAAAATGATACCATACCGCCTGCAGACCAGCCATTTGCCCTTGATGAGTTTCATCAGCGAATCGAAAGCCTGCTGGAAGAGGCCGATGAAGAGCTGGATTATTCAGAATTAATCGAAGAGCTCCAATGGCTGGCACAAAATCCCATCAACCTGAACAACGCCAGGGCTGACGACCTGCGCAGGTTATTTTTCCTTAACGACATACAGATCAACAACCTGCTGGTACATATCAGCAAGTTTGGAAACCTGATCAGCATTTATGAGTTGCAGGCCATAGACGGTTTCGACCTGGAAACCATAGAAGCCATGTTGCCTTTTGTATACGTAAGCGAAGATTTAAGAAAAAGACATTTCAGCTTCGATGACATGCTGCGTGAAGGGAACAGTCAATATTTTTTACGTTATCAACGGCTTTTTGAAGAGCAAAGGGGTTTTAGCCCAATCGATCCACTGGAACTGGAAGCCAACCCAAATGCCCGGTATCTTGGAAGCCCTTTCCGGCTTTACACCAGGTATCGATTCACTTACTACAACAATGTCAGTTTGGGGTTCACGGCAGAAAAAGACCCGGGAGAAGAGTTTTTCAGGGGAAGCCAGCCCCATGGTTTTGACTTTTATTCGGCCCACCTGTTATTGCGCGATTTTGGAAGGATAAGGGCAGTGGCCGTCGGTGACTACCAGGTGCAATTCGGGCAGGGACTGACCTTATGGTCCGGTCTGGCTTTCGGAAAAAGCAGCGATGCCGTTAACGTTAAGAAAAACGGTCTGGGTCTGAGGCAATACACTTCGGTAGACGAAAACAACTTTATGCGCGGGGGAGGTGCCACCATTGGATTTGGGAGCTTTGAGCTTACTGCATTTTTTTCCTCCAAAGGCCGGGATGCCACCGTTTTGGAGATTGACACATTAACACAGGAAACCCTTGCCATAACGAGCCTTCAGCAAACCGGCATGCACCGTACCCCCCGGGAGCTGGAAGGAAAAAATGCGGTAAATGAAACCATCTTTGGTGGAAATCTGGCTTACCGCAAAAGGAACTTTTCTCTTGGGCTTACTGCATATCATGTGGAGTTAGGGGCGGAGTTCAGACGCAACCTCTCTTTTTACAACCAATTCGATCTGAGCAGCAATACCAACAGCAACATAGGCCTGGATTACAACTACATTTTCAGGAATTTTAATGTGTTTGGTGAATTTGCTGTCAGCGAAAACGGTGGCTACGCAATAATCAACGGTCTGATGATGGGACTGGATCCCCGCCTTTCTTTGGCCATCGTCCACCGCAGGTTTTCAAGAGATTATCAATCCTTGTTTTCCGTTGCATTTTCCGAAAATACAAGAGTGGTGAATGAAGAAGGCCTTTATCTTGGATTAAATGCCCGGCTCACCACCCGGGTAAGTCTGTCGGCCTATGCCGATCATTTTTCTTTTCCCTGGATGAAATTTCGCACCTATATGCCATCCCGGGGTTACGACTATCTGTTGCAGGTCAATTACCGGCCTTCTCGCCGGGCAGAGATGTATGCCCGCTACCGGATTAAAAACAAACCCCTGAATACAAGGGAAGATGTGATGATCCGCTACCTGGACGACGTTAAAAGGCAAAACTACCGCTTTCATTTCAGCTACGAAATCTCTCCCTCCTTTTCACTCCGAAACCGGGTAGAATTGGTAGATTTCCTTTTTGGCTACCGGAAAGAAAAAGGCTTTATGATATACCAGGATATCCGCTACCGTAATTTCAGAAGCCCATGGGCTCTTACCTTTCGCTATGCCCTTTTTGACACCGATGGATTTGACTCCCGCATTTATGCATATGAAAATGATGTTCTATACGCTTTTTCATTTCCGTTTTATTCGGATAAGGGAAGCCGGATTTACCTGCTTGCCCGTTACCGAATGTCCCGCCGCATTGATCTTTATGCCCGCCTGGCGCAAACCTATTATACCAACCGCTACCAGATCGGCAGCGGGCTGGATACCATCGAAGGCAATACCCGAACAGAGATCAAGGCCCAGCTCAGACTCCGTTTTTAATTCCACCTTTTTGGTTTAAGATGACAACTTTCGGGTTGTGGGGAAGCTTTTTTTGTTAAATTTGCCCGTCTGATAAAAAAAGCAACAAACAATTTCGTATTAATCAAATATTAACCAAAAAACAGCGGTTTTCTTTTCTAACCGAAAAACAGGAGCCGTAAAAAAAAGGGAGGAATAATATGATTTTTTTATGGGTTGTGCTAGGATACCTTGTCCTTCTGATGGGTATTTCCATTTATAAAAGTTTCATGGTCAAGAGCCAGGACGATTTCATGGTTGCCGGTCGTTCGGTTTCAACCCCACGCCTTGTGGGAACCTTGCTATGCACCTGGATGGGATCGGGCAGCTTGCTTGCCGGTGCCGGACTTGCAGCAAATGTGGGTTTTTCAGAACTTTGGATGGCAGCAGGGGCCTGGGTAGGCATCATCATTGTATTTTTTCTTGCAGGACGCGTAAGGCGGATTGCCGAATACACCGTTCCCGATATTCTGGAGTTGCGCTACAATAAATATGCAAGGATACTTGGAACCATTGTAATTGTAATAGCCTATACCACCATTGTGGGTTACCAGTTCAGGGCCGGAGGTTTTGTACTGGACCTGGTCGCTGGTATTCCGGAATGGCAGGGAGTATTGCTAACCGCCGCATTCATCATCACCTTTACAGCCTTTGCCGGGATGATGTCCATTGTATCTGTAGACATCATCAATGGAGCGGTTATTACTGTTGCCATGCTGGTTGCGGCCCCCCTTGTATTTTTCAATATCGGGGGTTCGGAACACCTCACGGCCACTCTTGACCCCTCACATTTCCAGGTATTCGGCGACAACAGCTTTTTCTGGGCAATGGGTATCTTCTTACCCACCTTCTTTTTGTTGCTGGGTGAATCCAACATGTACCAGAAGTTTTTCTCTGCCAAAAACGAAAAGTCGGCAAAAAATGCTGTTCTCTGGTGGGTTTCAGGAACCATTGTTGTTGAGACCGCACTGGCTTCCCTGGCTATATTCGCATTCAGTCACTTTAACCTTCTTGATAAAGCCAATGAGATGTTCCTTTCCAGTGAAAACGCCGAAAGGATCATATTGCACACTGCTCGCTACGGAACCGAAGTGGGGCTTCCCATCTGGGGTGGACTGCTGCTGTTGGCTGCTTCTGTGGCCATTATCACTTCCACGGGTAACAGCTTCCTGCTTACTCCCTCAACAAACCTTACCAGGGACATTTACCAAAGGTTCATAAACCGGAACGCCGACCCCAACAAAATAGTGATCTTCCAGCGGGTAATGGTGGTATTGCTAGGGTTGCTGGCTTACCTGTTGCTAACACAGTTCCAGACCATTCTGGCCATGGCACTGACCGCATATACCATGGTGGGTGCCGGACTTACGCCTGCCCTTCTTGCGGCATTCCTCTGGAAACGGGTTACCGTGGAAGGCGGGGTTGCTTCTATTGCCACGGGTATGGGCGTTACCCTGTTCATTACTATAGCCAACTCCATTTTGATGCATTTTCAGGGAGTACAACTTCTCAACGAGCAATACATTATCCTTCCGGCAGCTTCTTTATCCATCCTGGTTCTGATCCTGGTTTCACTGGCCACACGACCCGACGGAAAAGATAAATGGGGCAGGTTTTACACCAAAGATGCTTCCCTGGCCAAAGCCATTGAGGAAGTCAAAAAAGAAGATTGATCCCTTTTGGAAAAATAAAAAAGCCCGGAGATCTCTCCGGGCTTTTTTATTTTTTATGTGGTCCAGTATAATAATTACCAGCCAGGTACAAAGTTAAGTCCCCATACCCCTTTTGAGATCCCCCTCGTATGGAAGGGGAAAGCATAATAGGGTTCCAGGATCAGGGCTCCAAAAACATTGATACGCAGAGATGGGCCGGTGCTGAAAACCGGAAATCTTTTTCCTTCATCCATGGCTTTGGAACGGTCGAGGGTAATTCTGGTATCATCATTCCAGGCAACCCCTGCATCAAAAAACAGTGCCAGTTCGGTAAAGAAAATATTGCTGGAGATCATGGCAAGCCTTTCCGGACCGGTAAACGGCAAACGTATTTCCACCCCACCAAGGAGGGCGCGGCTACCTAACAACTGGTCGAAAGTAAACTGCTCGTCAACTGCATCCTCAAGGCGGTTAAATGACCCGAAGTCATAACCCCTCACCCACCCGGGATAACCGAGATACAGCGGATAAAACAGGTCATTATCTGCTTCTCTTCCGTAGCGACCGTAATGGATTCCCCTTACGGCGAAGGTAAATGGCCTTGCCCGCCAATAGCGCCGGTAGTCGGCGGTTACATTCCACATATCAACCCTTCCAAAGTACTTATCAAGGCCCAAACGATACCGCTGCCCTACCATTGGGGAAGCCAGGCCAAAGTAGGAGTTGTCTCCCACGTAAGCAGTACTGAGTTGCTGAAGGCTAAACCCGGAAGGAGCATCAAGGCGCTCTCGATCCTGTCCTATCCTGAAGCCCTGGTAATAATAATTGTTGATGGCATCTATCCTGAAATAATAAAATGCCAGACTTGCCCCAAATTCCAGGCGGCGGGTGGTGGAAAAAGGGTAAGAAGCAAAGGCACTGATGCGATCTTCGAAGGTTCTTTGCATCAGCAATTGCATATTATCCACAATGGCAGGCTCCCCATCAACATTGATGGTATCCCTTACAAGCCGGAGCCTGGCAAAAGGATATGGAATGTGCGAAATCATTCCTCCCCAGTTGATCCTACTTTTTTGATTCAGATAACCTACCTGGGCTCCAAAGTCATAGATCTCTCCATTAACAGCTGCGGCAGCAAACATCTGGTTGTCGCCGGTAATGTCGCTGAACAACATGCTGACTCCCCCGGCAACCCCGGTACCAAAGCGATTGGTGGCCATTCCAACACCTGAGCTCCCGATAAAAGTTAAGGAAAACTGAGGCCTGAAAGGTTTTTCGGCAAATGAGTCCACCGGAAAGATGGGATCCATGGGTTCTATTTCCAGGTTGGCATCCACTATAGGGCGTGTAGGCCTTTCGAGCGGTGGCAAAGTAGAGGCAGTTAAATCTAATTTTTTGGGATCAACCTGCACCCAGTCGAAATCAGATTCGTTTGCCCTGAAAATGGAATATTTACCGTGCTGATAATGGGAGTACATGACCTCGCCGGTTTCACGGGCCACGGAAATGGCCGGCGACAGATGGGTAATCCCGCTGATTCCGGTAAAGTAATCAGTAAGACGGTAAACTTCCTGCTTGTCAATATCAAGATAAAAAAGGTTACGGAATCCATCGCTGTTACTCAGGAAATAGATTCCTTTCTGGTCTTTGGCAAAAACAGGGTTAATGTTATCTGCCCCCGGAAAGATATCAAAGACTTCAACGGTTCTGTTTTCATCCCGCATGTCCATAACCGCCAGGTTAAATAGAAAGTTGGGGTTTTGACCCTGGGAGCTCTGGGGCCTGTCGGTAGCAAAAGTCAGCCAGTTTCCGTCTGCCGACCAGGATGGATGGAGGTATGAAAACCTGTCATTGGTAAGATTGGTAACTTGTTTAGTTTCCAGGTCGAATTTGAAAAGGTCCGGGCGTCCATCAACCAACCCGTTGAAAACAATATACCTTCCATTGGGCGACCAGCTTGGATTGTTCAGGGAGGGAACTCCTGGAACTCTGACCGTTCTGGTGCGTCTTGGGCGATCGACATCTACAATAATAAACTGGTTAACACCCTGCTTAACCCCCACATGTATAAACCTTTTTCCATCGGGAGACCATGAACCCACGGACTCAAAAAAGTTAAAACCATCTATGTCCATGCTCCTTGTACTACTGGCCAGTTTATGTTTTATATCCCCTGTATGGGCGTCGGCAAGAAAAAGGTCGATGGAAAACAAATCGCGTTCAGAGAAAAAGGAAACCATACTTCCATCGGGACTAATGGAGGGGCTGATATTGATATGTCCGGCATTTTCGGAGGATATGGTTTTTTTACCCCGGGCTACATGTCTGGCACTGTCGGCCATAAAAGGTTCAAAATGGGTAATGGTGGAACTTTTCCAGATATCGGAAACCGTTCTTGCGCTGAGTCCCAGCACCCTTTCCATGGCCCGTTCATAACCAAATTTCGCTGTTTCTCTGAATAATGGAGCTATCAGGGAATCTCCCCAGGTACGCCCCATAAAGGCTACAACTGCATGCCCGTAACGATAAGGATTGTATTGGTAACTGCGGGTCATATCGCGGAGGGATGGAAAATCATCTTTATGAACCGCATCCCTGATGACCATGGCAGTGTGGGAGTCCACACTACCAATGGAAAAATATTCGGCCATACCCTCTACCAACCACAAAGGAAGGTTACGCAATGAATTCAATGAGAGGGAGTCGTCAATAAACATGGCCCTGAATTGAAAAACGTGTACCAGCTCATGCCCGATCACATGGTCGGTCTGGGCATTGGTTTGCAATATGGGCATGACCACGCGGTTTCTCAAGGCTTCGGTAACCCCTCCAACTCCCACACCAATATTCCCGCTCACAGCGGTGGTTTGCTGAAAGTCGGGGTGATTGGCATAGATCAGGATGGGGTTTTGAGTTTCAAAAGTATCAAGAAAAAGCTGCTGGTGTCGCTTAAACCATTTTTCATACTTGTTTGCAACTGCATGGGGCACGGAGTCATTCTCGAAATAATGATAGACATCAAAATTGGGAGATTGAAAAACTTCAAAATTAAATGATCGGTAGCTAGGTTTATTCCGGCCAAAATATTGTGCCTGAGCATCCTGTATAAACAAAAACAGCAATATGAAAAGTGCTGACAAACTCAGCACACGTGTGGCAAAAGGAGGAGTTTTCATCACTGGGAATTTTATTTTTTATAACCTTTTTTACTAACCAACTTAAAAACGGAAATGACTGAATAATAGTGCAAAATTTATTCCATTTTATTTCGCACCTGCAAAATTTTAAACACTTATACAAAGGTATTTGTTTGCCCGGGCTTGGCTACAAAAAGTGTGATTATTAGTTTTTTTTTATCAATTTTGCACAAACATAATTATTATGCAAACCCTGGAAGAATATTTTGCTCCGTTTCGTCAAAACATTGTTGGGATCAACCAAACCTATAAGGGGCCTTATGGGGTGCAAAAAATCGTTTATGCCGACTGGATAGCCAGCGGGCGTATGTACGCACCCATTGAGCAAAGAATCAGCAATGTTATCGGGCCGTTTGTGGCAAACACCCATACCGAAGCCAGCGAAACCGGCACCCTGATGACAAAAGCTTATCACCATGCTTTAAAACTCATCAAGCAACATGTCAATGCAGGCCCCAAAGATGTAATCATCACGGCCGGTAGTGGAATGACCACGGTGATCAATAAATTCCAGCGGATGCTTGGCTTGCGAATCTGTGGAAAACTCAGCCATAAGGATTGTATTATGGATGATGAAAAACCGGTAGTTTTTATTTCCCATATGGAACACCACAGCAACCATACCCCATGGTTCGAAACCCATGCTGATATTGTACAGCTCAAACCTAATGATGATTTGTTGATTGACATCGAAGAGTTACGCACACAGCTGGAAAAGTACAAAGACCGCAAACTGAAAATCGGGTCTTTCACGGCCTGCTCCAATGTTACAGGAATACAGACTCCGGTTCATCAAATGGCCAGACTCATGCACGAATACAATGGTGTGTGCCTGATCGACTATGCAGCTTCAGCTCCTTATGTAGACATCAATATGCATCCGGAAGACCCCATGGAAAAACTGGATGCCATCGTTTTTTCCCCTCACAAATTTTTAGGCGGCCCGGGAAGCTCAGGTGTGCTGATTTTTGATTCGGCCTTTTACAACAGCCTGGTTCCTGATAATCCGGGTGGAGGCACCGTGGAGTGGACAAATGCCTGGGGTGAATACAAATATACCGATGATATTGAAGCCCGCGAAGATGGCGGCACCCCGGGGTTTTTACAAGCCATTCGCACCGCATTATGCATCGACCTGAAAAACCAGATGGGCACCCAGAACATAAAAAAACGGGAAGATGAATTGCTTAAACTAGCCATAGACGGGCTTTCTAAAATCCCGGATGTAAACATTCTGGCAGGGAATGAAAAGGAACGGCTGCCAGTGATCTCATTTTATTTTAAGCATATACACTACAACCTTGTTGTGAAGCTGCTGAGCGACCGCTTTGGCATACAGGTAAGGGGCGGTTGCGCCTGTGCAGGCACCTACGGACACTTTCTGCTGGAAGTGGATTATGAGCTTTCTCACATGATCACCGAAAAGATCAATTCGGGCGATCTGTCTGATAAACCCGGATGGATCAGGATATCACTGCACCCCACCATGACCAATGAAGAAGTAGAATATATTTTGAAAGCCATCAGGCAGATCCATGAAAAACATGAAGATTGGGGAAAAGATTATGAATACCTGAACCGTCAAAATGAGTTCCGCCACAAATTGGCACCCAAAGATCCGGTGGAAAAGGTAACAGACTGGTTTACCATGCCCATGCCCTGATCTTTTAAAAAAGGGGACTATGAGCTGAAGATGCGCTGAAGCTGCTTTACCTGGGTGTTCCACAGCAACTCAGAAAACTCAAGGTCATCCGGTTCAGCATAGTCCGTAATAATGAGGGCGAGCTCGGAAGAAACCGGCTCAAAGGAAATGCGCATTTCCAGGGTGTGATCTTTGTGGAAGTCATCCAGCCATAAAAACTCCACATATTCATTTTCTTTTTGCTTTACAAGGCGGGCCGTTTGTTCGGAACCTTCCCATTTAAAACGAAAGATATCCCCATCGAACAGCACCTCGTCGGCAAACCATCTGGAAAGACCCTCGGGTGTGGAAATAAGTGTATACAACAACCTTGGGGAAGTCTTTAGGTTGTATTCCAGGGTATACTTAAGCAAACCGTCCATGGCAAAGAAATTTAGAACTGTATTCCGCAATATACAAAAAATTATTGCGATTTTATTTTTTTATGGGTTTATTTTAAATATTCAAAGCAGTTATTTTACCGAAAGTCTACAAAAGCTTAAGCGGCTTCTTTTTCAGGAAAAACATGAAGCAAATGATTATTTTTGCCGCATCAATTCAGGATAGTTGGCAAAAAACAAAATATACATATACTCACTGGCCCTGATGGCGGTTTTATTCTGGGGCATCAGCTATGTTTGGACTACCATGGCATTTGAGTATTACAAGCCCATCACCGTAATGCTCATTCGCCTGGTGATAGCCACCCTGCTGATGTATATTATTTTCAGGGCAAGAAACCTTGGGGAAAAAGTTCACCGCAGCGACTATAAAGATTTTGTGATCCTTTCCTTCTTTTCTCCGTTTTGTTTTTTTATCGGTGAAAACTTTGGCCTGCTGCACACCTCACCAACCATTGCTGCCGTGATCATCGCCACCATCCCTGTTTTTACGCCAATCCTTGGGTATGTGGCTTTCCGGGAAAGGCTTTCCTTAATCAACATTCTGGGTTTCCTGGTTTCTTTTGCCGGGGTAATGATCATGGTGCTGGATTTTGAATTCAGGTTCAGTGCCTCCCCCCTTGGGGTTTTCTTCTTGTTTTTCGGAGTAATATCAGCCCTTATCAACATCGTCTTCCTGAAAAAACTGACCCTTAAATATTCATCGTTTACCATTATTGGGGTTCAGAATTTTCTTGGGATTTGGTTTTTCCTCCCGGTATTCCTGATAATGGACTACAGCCACTTTATTACGGTAAGGCCTTCCTTGCAGGTGGTTGCAGCACTGGTTGCCCTGGCGGTTTTTGGCTCCACTCTGGCATTTATGTTTTACACCACTGCGGTGCGATCCATAGGTATTGCCCGTACGGCAATTTTTGCCAACATGATACCGGTGGTTACCGCCATCACTTCCTTTCTCATACTTGGTGAAGCCCTGGACCTTAGCAAAATCATCGGGATGGTGGTGGTGATATGCGGGTTGCTGATGACACAAATTTCCAGGTTAAGAAACCGTAAAAAAAAGCAGGCGGCAGAATACCCGGTTCCCGGGCAAAAAAAAGAATAAACCCCCTTTGTGTTTAAAAATTGTTTACTATTTTTGCACCACCTTAACCGGCGGGGTAGCTCAGGTGGTTAGAGCGTCGGATTCATAACCCGAAGGTCACGGGTTCAACTCCCGTCCCCGCTACAAGCAGGCCCTTGTAAACTTTTGATTTGCAGGGGCTTTTTTTTTTGGGTATTTTCATTTACAAATCAGGGAATCATACTATTCGCAGGAATACTTTATCTTCGCAAAAATTATTATCCGAACCTAGCATAATTGACAACCCCCATAAACCTCTGCAATACCTTTACTTTAGCCTGAAGCCCCAATGCCCTGCCGCAAAATCATACACATCGACATGGATGCCTTTTATGCATCGGTAGAGCAGCGCGACCATCAGGAATACAGGGGAAAGCCCCTGGCGGTTGGTGGTGGAAGCGGCCGTGGGGTGGTGGCGGCAGCCAGCTACGAAGCCCGTAAATTCGGCGTAAGGTCGGCTATGCCGGGGGCCCTGGCAAGAAAAAAATGCCCGGAATTGATTTTTGTTAAACCCAGGTTTGAAGTTTACAAAGCCCTGTCCCGGCAGATCCGAGACATCTTTTACGAATACACCGACCTGGTAGAGCCCCTTTCTCTGGATGAGGCATTTCTGGATGTAACCCATCCCAAAAAAGGAAAAAATTCCGCCACCCTTATTGCAATGGAAATCCGTAAAAGGATAGATGAAGATTTGCAACTCAAGGCTTCTGCGGGAATTTCTTACAATAAGTTCCTGGCAAAAATCGCTTCGGATGTAAACAAGCCCAACGGGCAATTTGTGATAAAACCTGAGCAGGCAGAGGGTTTTATTGAAGCATTGCCCATCGAAAAATTTTTCGGGGTGGGGAAGGTCACCGCCGAAAAATTTAAAAAACTTGGCATCCACAGCGGAAAAGAGCTCAAGGAAGTCAGCAGGGAAAAGTTGCAGAAACATTTTGGAAAACACGGGATGTTTTTTTTCAGTATTGCCCGGGGGGAGGATTTAAGGCAAGTGGAGCCTCAAAGGGTTCGTAAATCTGTGGGAGCAGAAAACACTTTTTCAACCGACCTGTTAAGCACTGAAGAGCTAAACCATGCCCTTGAAGAAATTTGCAGCGAGCTATACCGCAGGCTTATAAAAGCAGAAATGTATGGCAAGACCATTACCCTGAAAATAAAATATCATGACTTTACGCAAATAACCCGCAGCCGCACTTTTCCCATTGCCCTGCAATCAGAAAACCTGATCCGGGAAGTTTCCCGCGAACTACTCCATCAGCACCGTGAACCCGATAAACCCATCCGTTTGCTCGGAGTTTCTTTTTCCATGCTGGAAAAAAAAGGAATTCTTCCTGGTAAACAATTGCGTCTTGACCTTAAATTTTAACCATGCTTTTATAATTAATAAACCTTTTTAGCTAAATAAAATGAATCCATTACCCATTTTTTCGAAGCCGGTTTTATTAACCGCACTTTTTTTAATACTTATCACCGGGTGTGATAAGGACAACCCGGAGCCCGACACTACGGAAGAAACCAAGGAAGTTTTTGATGTGGACGGAAACTCTTATACGAAAGTAAGCATTGGCGAGCAGGTTTGGATGGTCGAAAATCTCAGAACCACCCATTACAATGATGGAGAACCTATTTCCCTGATTGAAGACAATGAGCATTGGAGCAACCTTCAGGAGGGAGCTTATTGCTGGTACAACAACGACAAGGAAAGTTACATGGAATCCTATGGTGCCCTGTACAGCCGGGATGCGGCCAAATCCGGAAAGTTGTGCCCGACGGGCTGGCAGGTTCCCGGAAAAGAAGACTGGGAAGAACTGGTCGATTTTCTCGGCGGCGATTATTTAAGTCCGACTTACG
>SLRE01000285.1 GCA_007131125.1 Bacteroidales bacterium
GCGGAATGATGTTTCCGATGGCAAACATGCGATCGGTTTCCCTTGCCAGGCTTTTGTTTCGAATGTGTTCTTCAATCTGGAATTCGATCAGGTGCCCCAAAGGATAGGCACTGAGGTAAAGCGGATAGCTGATCATGTGCGAGTAAATCCCCAGGATGGGTTCATCTTCAACTCCAAATACCGGAGCAAAAAAGTCATTCCATACTTCCTTTGCCAGTACAATGGTTTTTTCTTTGAGTTGCTCCGGGGTGGCATCGGGGTTATCATACATCCACTCCCAAACCTTCATGTCAACCAGCGAAACTCCCATAATCTCATAAGTACCCCAGAAAATATCCAAAGCAGCAAGGTGGTCGGCCAGGGGATCGTCTGCATCAAGCCCAAGCACTTTCAGGTCACGCACCTGGAAAATAAAAGCCAGTGCTTCGGTAAATGCGGTATTGGGTACTCCGTTAAGCATGTAATAATCTACATCGTGCAGGCTGATGGTTTGCTCCACGTTGTGGCCAAACTCATGCATGGCAATATTGTACCCGTTGTAGGTCATCCCGTCGCTTCCAATCCTGGTGCGCAGGTGAGATTTCTGGGTGCGCATTTGTGCTCCCCATGCATGGCCGGCTCCGCGGGATCCTTCCACCACAATTTTGGAAGAAATATCATTGGCCCGCTCACGGTCCCAACCGAGCTTAACCAGGATGTTGGGAAGGTCGTTTTCAAAAGATTCCGCATCGGGATATCTTGCACTGACAATGCGGTCGAGCTCGGCATCTGAAATGCCGCTGCGGGCTTTAAACCCATCATACCAGATGTCGAACGGTTCCAGGTCTCTTCCCAGGCGGCTGCTGATCAGCTCACCCACTTCTACCAGCAGGGGAGAGCTCACCAGCTCGGTAAACAGGTCTTCAACTTCCTGACGGGTAAGTTCCAGCCCCTGGTTGAATGCTCTTTTGATGGCCGTTGGATATGCAGGAGAGTATGGGTCTGCTGCTTTCCTGGCCAGGAAGTTATTCAGCAGATGCCGGTAGCGGGTGTCAGGTTCAGGGTCAGCTTCAAGGGTTTGTCCTTCTTTGGTTACCTCATTGCTGAAGGGATTCCACTTGACTTCCGTGTTGTTGATCACCTTTTCGGGAATAGACTGGTCGATAATACGTTGCATAACCCGGTAGATCATTTTTTGCTTCTCAAGTCCGTCTTCCTGCCCGTAATTGGCTTTCAGCTCATCGCGCAGCCCCCAGTGGGTGATCAGGTGCAGGTTGTCGGGAAACAGGGTCTGCCCCTTCTCGTTGAGCAGGTTTCCCATAATGATATTATACTGAGAAACGTAGTTGTCGGATTCGGTTGCGATGCGGGAGGCTTCCTGGTTGATTGCGGCAGGCACTCTGGAAGTAAAAATATCTCCCATTCGGGCATAAGCCCACTGCAGCCGGTCCCAATCATTGCCCTTTTCGGCTTTTTCCTCCAGGGAATAAAACGGAAAGTTCAGGATGGTGAGAAATGCGATTTGGTTTTTATAAAGGTCTTCTGCCAGGTGGGCTCCAGGCGAAAAACTGCCAAACATCACATCGGCCTGGGTAATGGGCCCCACATCCAGGTGAAGGGGTTTGTTCAGCTCAAGACTCAGGTTGTTGAAATGCCCCCATATTTGCTCATAATTGCGCGTAAGGGTTTTGAAAAGCTCCTTGCGGGCAGCTTCATCCCCTTTAAAGTTTTCTTTACAAAAAGTTTTAAACGCTTCTGTCGACCCGTCATCTTCCTTCCAAAGGGAGGCCACCTGGGTAACTCCCCGCCGGATCAGGTCCTTTTTCTCCTCACCATGTTTTTTGGTTAGTTCGGAAATAACTTCATCGGTGGTTGCGGATGGGATAAAATCCATAGCATCTGTTTTTTGTTGTGTTGAGGTTGAGCAACCGGCAATTATTGCTGCCAAAAGCAACACTACGAAAAAGGTTTTTGTTTGCATTTTTTTCTGTATTGGTTTGGATTGAAATCAGGTATTCATGGAAAATGGTTTTCCAATAAAACGGTTCTTTCGAAAACCATATTCCTTAATATTTCGGTTTCAAAATTACTTTTTTTTGTGAAGCAAAAATAACTGCCGGGGCGGTTTATAAACAAAAGCCTGCAGGTTTTAAGGCTGCAGGCTTTTGTTTGTTTGATACAGGGAAAGGTTTTATTCCTGCAATTTATCAGCTGCCTGTTGCATCAGTTCAACGGTTTTACCCCTGCTCTCTTCATAAGCTCGGGTAACCTCACCGATTACTTCTTCCCAGGTTTCCAGGGTAGCAGCTTCAACTTTTTCCATTTCCGCGGCGATACTTTCTCTCTGTACTTTCAGTTCCTCACGGATTTCTTTCAGTTCTTCTTCGAGTTCTCCTTCTGCTTCCTCAATTTCGCCATCCAGGTCTTCGATACGGTCATCAATTTCATTTTTTAATTGACGGAGCTGAAGCTCAGTATCTTCCTTAACTTCCTGAAGGCGGTCTTCCTGAACCTGCCGCTGGCCTCCACCGCATGAAAACAGGAATAATGCCAGCAAAAGCATGGATGCCATGGGCAAAACGTTTGTTGTTAACTTCTGAAAATTTTTCATTTTTCTGGTTTTTTTGGTGAAAATTCTACAATGATGGTTTTTTTGTTAAGTTTCTAAACTTTAAACGGGACTCCTTTTTTCCTTTTATTAAAGAACTTTCCGAAAATTAATAAAAAAATGGCACCTGACAAGTGAAAAAATCAAAACTTCTTCCATTTCAACAGGACAGAAACCAATGCAAGTGTTTTGTTTTCAGCGCATTAAGTTTTCTTTTTAAGATCAACAAAACTGTTTAAAGTTTTATTGCTGGTCTTCATCTTCGTCTTCTTCTGTTTTGAGCTGATGCATGGTAATGCGTGCATACCCGAAAACGGCTGCAATAATTGCAGTTATCCAGCAAAGAATGGCAAATGGGGCATAGGCCAGGGCCGAAACACCTATTGCAGAATAAACAAACACCCCGCTGCTGTTCCAGGGGATAAGGGGTGCCGTGAGGGTACCGCCGGCTTCCAGTGTACGGGTAAGGTTTTTCAGTTTGAGTTTCTGGTCGCGGTAACATTCTTCAAACATTTGTCCGGGCAGGATAACAGCCAGGTATTGATTGGCTCCGAAAAGATTCACAAAAATGGAACTTCCCAGCACCGTTAAGGTAAGGTTGCCCATGGTGCTTACAAACCTGGAAAGTAACAACACCAGGCTGGCCAGCATTCCGGTATAATCCATGATCCCTCCAAAAGCAAGGGAAACCAAAGCCAGTGCTACCACACTGTACATGCTGTCCATACCGCCCCTGCTGAAAAGCTCATCCATTTCAGGGTTTCCCGTTTCCATAACGAAACCGGTATGAATGGCTTCCAGGAAAGAGCCAAAGCTGCCCCCCTGTATGATAATGAAAGCCAGCCCTCCAAGAACAACCCCTGCAATAAGGCTGGGAATGGCCGGAACCTTTTTGACGATGAGGAAAATAACCACCGCAGGAGGAATAAACAGCCAGGGAGAAAGGTTGAAATGCTCGCGAATATGGTCTGTATAGGCCGAAACATCTCCCGGTTCACCGTTGCCCGATACCACAAACCCCATGACTGTAAAAACAATCAATGATAAACCCAGTGCCGGCAGGGTAGTATACAGCATGTGACGGATATGGTCGTATAGGTTAACTCCCAGTACAGAAGGGGTCAGGTTGGTGGAGTCGGACATGGGGGAGAGTTTGTCACCAAAGAAGGCTCCGGAAACGATGGCTCCTGCTGTCATTTCCAGGGGTATGCCCAGGCCCTCGCTAACGCCGATGGCTGCAACCCCGATGGTGCCGATTGTCGACCAGGAGCTGCCTGTAATCAGGGCCATAAAACTGCAAAACAACAGGATTAGCGGCAGGAACCAGCGGGCCACAAAAAACTCAAAACCCAGGTACATCAGGGCGGGTACTATGCCGCTTGCAATCCACACGGCAATGAGCATACCAATGATGAGCAGGATGATGATGGAAGGTATGGTACGGGCAATGGAATGCTTGAACCCTTCCTTAATGGTTTTCCATGGAAACCCATACAGGTAGGCACATAAACCGGCCACCGCCCCTCCAAAAAACAAGGAAAAATGCGGTTCTGCATCTACTACAAAAACAGAAACAGCAAGGGTAACACCAACCACTACGATGGGGATCAAAGCCAGCCAGAATGGGGGAGTGGGTATATCGTTTCTTTTAAAAACCATGATTTTTCAGTTTTTGATTTAATTGGGAAGGAACGTCAGTTCGTCTCAAAACCTGGACGGGGTTTTTAATTTATTTCCAAATATAAAAGGATCAGGCGAATAATTTATGTTTTTGGTGTGAA
>SLRE01000233.1 GCA_007131125.1 Bacteroidales bacterium
CAAAAAGGCTGTCCAGCAACTTGCGGGAGGCAAAAACCCATATCAATACCAAAAATAGAAGTGCAAAAAAACTACCGGAGAACTGCCTCAGGGAAGTGGCAGAATGTGCCCCGGAAAAACGAATAACATACCAGAGAGACAACAACATCATGAACAACAACACCTGGGAGACCAAGGCATCAACAAGGATTATCAGGGTTTCGAAGCCTCCCTGAATATACATTACAAGAAAATGCAATATGGTAAACAGCCCGAACAAAACCAGGTAAAAAGAAATTATCCGGCGGTCGGCCAATAAAAAATTTCTCATCAAATGGGCTTTTTCAAGGAAAAAAAATAATCCGATACTTCTGTAATCCGCGAAAAAGGGGAAACTTCCGTTTGTCCGGAAATTTCCCCAATGGCAGTTTATGCAGGTTTTATCTCTCCTCCGCCAAACAAGAGGGTACCTCTTATCAGCAATACCTTTTCAGGGTCCGTAACCAGGTGGGGATTGCTTTTGGTGCGGGAGTCCGAAAAGCCGGCAAACAAAACAGTTGATTCAGTTTTCACGGTCCAGTCTTCAGGTACATAAAAAGTGAAGCCTCCAAAAATGCAGGTTACATCTACCACGTTAATGCCTTTGGCAAGGTCGGCGTTTTTAAAAGAAATTTCCGAGCCCCCAAAAATGCAGGTCACCTCTCCTCCTTTGAAACTCCTGGAATTAATGTATTTATTTCCACCGCTGAAGATGTTCACTTCATCAATACTATCCAGGGCATCATCGGATTCAATTCTGTTAATGCGGCCTTTGGAGAATTTTTTTCTTGGCATAAGGATAAAAATTCCCGCAATCAGAAAAACAAAAGGAATGGCTATTCGCAACACTTCCCCGAGGCTCACCCCGAAAATATCCCTGGAAATAAACACCGCGCCGATCAAAAACAGGATCAGTCCTGTGGTTTTGTTCTTTTCGGTTAGCATAAAAACCACCCCAAGAACAATCAGGATCATCTGCCAGGTAAAAACATAAAATGGCAGGGTAAAAGGCAATACACCCATCCAGCGCATCAAAAGAATGGCACCGATGGTAATTAAAATCAAACCGGCAAGAACACGCCTGGAGCTATTTGTTTTCATGGTTCAAATAATTTAAGTGAATGGTGAATATTTCCAACAAAAGTAGTCCAAAGGCAATATTCCATCAATCACCCATCGGTGAATGGCATTTATGGGTCGGTAAATTACGCTTTAAACTTCCTTTTGTCCTTCCAGGTCGCTGATGTGAATGTTCAGGGCCTTTACACTGATGTTGATCTCCCAGATGCTGATGGCAAGACTCAGGATCAACAGAATAAGGGCAATTCCAAAAACGATTTCCGCAATCAGAATATATCCGATGTAAATCAAAAACATACAGGCTACACACAAAAGCAAACTTGCCAGACCATAAATCTGCATGCTCCGCGTCAGGTTAATGCGGCGTTTCAGATTGGCAATCTGTCCCTCAAGCAACCTGCTTGGGTTTTCCTTATGCCTGTCGTGCAGATTTCTGACCAACCCTGCCATGGTTAGAAAGCGGTTGGTATATGCCAACAGCAGCAGGGAAATGGCTGAAAAAAGCAATGCCGGCGTAGTTAGGGTTAAGCCTTCCATAGTTACGCTCTAAAAAAGAATGGACAAGCCTATTGAAGGAAAAGAAGGCGCAGTGATAAAGTCAAAAGAATATTGCCTTCGTTTATTGTCATCATCAAAATAGCGGGTGTCCCAGTCAAGGGAAAGCCTGGCAAAATTGAGCTCCAATGCCACCGTAGGAGAAATGTAATAAGAAACCCCCATCAAACCCCCGAAACCTATCAGAAAACGGTTGTCTTCCTCAGTGATGGTAGTTCCGCCACTTGTTTCCTCATCCTTGAATTTTCCAAAACCTATTTCAGAAAATCCGCTTCCGTATACATAAAAATCACCGGCCACATTCAGGTAATACCTGGCAAAGGGCGATAAGAAATACAACGGCTGACTTTGTCTGCTGTCCCAGTTGGCGCCGGTTCTTTTGGTAATGGAGTTTGAAAAACCCACCGATGCCCCTACCAGAAAATCCTCATTAATAAATAAACCTCCGGTAGGTCCAAACCGGTAAGAAATATGGGTAGGCCCATCCGTAGTGGTGTTTCCGGAAATATTCTTAGTTCCGGAGGTTGAGAAATGAAGGTTTCCTGAAATATAAAAATTACCTTCTGTATGCTGGGCTGACAGCAGAATCGGAAGCAAAGCCAATAAACCTAAAATGCAGATTTTTTTCATGACAATGGTTTTGGTTAAACAAAAAGAATTTACAAATGTATTTCTTTTAAATAAATTTTTAAAAATTTTTTCCCGAAAGGCAAAAAATACTGAATCAGAAAACAACTTTTAAACTGATAACCGCGCTAAACATATTGTATTAAGAATTGTTAGTTAAAAAAATATTATCATTATTTCATATAAAAATAAAATAAGATAATGACACCCGGTTAAAGAGTTAAACCAATGAAAGCTATAAAAACCATCACCTTAATTTCTATACTTTTTTGGCTGATGCTGGCCCCTGCCCTGGCTTATGCACAGCAGGGAACCATTAAAGGCCGTGTTTTCAATGAGGAAAACAATGAACCTCTCCCCTTTACCAACCTGGTAATATACGAAACCACCATAGGCAGTACTACAGACCTGGATGGGAATTTCACCTTTACCGGTGTGGAACCGGGCTTTGTGCGTCTGAAAGTTACTGCAGTGGGGTTTGAAACCCGTATTACCGAAGAATTTCTGGTGACCAATACCCGAACCGCCAATATTGATATTGGTTTAAGGGAAAAGCAAATTGAGCTGGATGCAGTTGAGGTAAGGGCCTCACAATTTGAGCGCCGGGATGAAAGCCCGGTATCATTGCGCCGTATCGGGGTTAAGGAAATTGAACGCTCTCCCGGTAGCAACCGGGATATTTCCAGGGTGATACAGTCCCTGCCCGGGGTAGCATTTACTCCGGCTTTCCGGAATGATGTGATCATCAGGGGGGGCGGACCAAGCGAAAACCGCTTTTTTCTGGACGGCATGGAAATCCCGAACCTCAATCACTTTGCCACCCAGGGCGCCAGCGGAGGACCTGTGGGCATCATCAATGTGGATTTTATACGTGAGGTGGAAATGTATTCGGGTGCTTTCCCTGCCAACCGCGGCAATGCCCTAAGTTCGGTTTTTGAATTCCGCCAGATAACCGGCAGCCGCGACCGCTTTAATTTCAGAACCACCGTTGGTGCCAGCGATTTTGCCCTAACCCTCGATGGGCCCGTTACATCCAATACTTCACTGATATTCTCGGCCAGGAGGTCTTACCTTCAGTTTATTTTTTCTGTTGTCGGCCTGCCCTTTCTTCCTATTTACAATGATTTTCAATTTAAAAGCAACACAAAAATCGGAGATAATGCCGAGCTGAACATCATTGGCATCGGGGCCATCGACCAGTTCGACCTGAACCTTTCGGCCAACGAAACCGAAGAACAAAGGTTTATCCTGGATTACCTGCCTGTAAACGAACAATGGAATTACGCCATTGGTGGAGTATACCGCCGCTTCCGCTCCAACGGATCGGATATTCTGGTCCTGAGCAGGAATATGCTCCGAAACACCGCTTATAAATATCCTGACAATGATGAATCCCTTGACCGTTCTCTTGATTACCTTTCCGATGAAATAGAAAATAAGTTCAGGGCCGAGCGCAATACCCGCCTCGGAGACTACCGCATCAACTTCGGCTTTGGTGGAGAATATGCAAGATTCAACAGCAGCACCTACCAGGAGGTTTTTCTCATGAACCAGCCCACGGTTATTGACTATGAGTCCGCACTGGACCTTTACAAATGGAGTGTCTTTGGCCAGGTAACCCGCAGATTCCTGGATGAACGCCTGTCCCTTTCTTTTGGCGCCAGAGCAGATGCCAATACTTACTCATCCCGGATGTCGAATCTGCTGGACCAGTTTTCTCCCAGGTTTTCAGCATCATACCAGTTGCAAAGGAATCTTTACCTCAACTTCAACACCGGACGTTACTTCCAGCTGCCGGCGTATACCACTCTGGGATTCAGAAACAATGAAGGACAACTGGTCAACAGGGACAATGGGTTAAAATACATATCGGTAAACCATTATGTAAGCGGTATTGAGTGGTTACCTCGCCGAAGCAGCAAAATCTCCCTGGAAGGGTTTTTCAAGCAATATGGAAATTACCCATTCAGTGTTCAGGATTCGGTTGTCATAGGCAGCCGGTCTGCTGATTTTGGAGTTTTTGGAAGCGAGGAAGTGGTTCCCGTCG
>SLRE01000196.1 GCA_007131125.1 Bacteroidales bacterium
CCGATGGCGGTACCATCTTCCACCATGCCGGTGGTAACATTCTGAGTAAGTTCTTTCAGCATACTATGGTCGGTAGTTAAGGGGCATAGCGTAAAACTTTCTCCGCTGAAAATGGTCATCCCGATCCTATCACCAGGTCGCATATCAATAAATTCGATGGCTGTATTTTTTGCCGCTTCCATGCGGTTGGGCTTAAAGTCTTCTGCAAGCATGGATCCGGAAATATCCAGGGCAATCATCATATCAATGCCTTCAACGGTCACATCATGGGTGCGGCTGGCCGACTGAGGCCTGGCAAGGGCAACAATAAGCAGGCAAAGGGCTATGACCCGAAACACAAAAGGCAAATGAATCAACCTGAGTCGCAAACTTTTTTTAATTCCCTCCGCATATTCTGAATGAACATAGCGAATGTCAGCCGTTCGGTCCGTTTTCTTCCAGAAATACCAGGCGACCAGCAAAGGGATACCCAAAAGCAGATAAAGAAAAGGTTGATATGCAAAAGTGATCTCACCCAGCATTATTTATTGGTGTTTTTAAGGTTTATTATTTTCTGTTTCAGATTTGGTTTCATTTCCGGATTCCTTCTTTGGATCTCCGGTTTTTTTGGTTTCCTGTTTTGGAATGGTTTCTTTCACGAACCCAATGGCCAGCTCCAGCACGTCCTCATTTTGCCTTGCATCGGGCTGGTATTTTGCGAACTTCACCAGGTCGGCAAGTTCAAGAATGCTGTTGAGCTGTTCAGGTTTATCATTTTCCCTGAATTTTTGCTGCATCTGATCCAGGATCTCCGCGGAAGTCATTTCCAGGGCTTTGATCCGGAAACGTTTTTCAAGGTACATCCGCAAAATGTCTGTTAGCTCGCTATGATATAACTTAACCTTCCCTTTTTGCCAGAGTTTTTTATTTCTAAGGCTTTCCAGGCTTGAGATGGCCGCAACGTGAGCAGGAATGTCAGGTTTTTCCCAAATTCCCGGTTTTACTTCCTGCTTCCTGGGTCTGCGAAAATACCTGACCAAAAGCCATACCAGCAATGCCAGTAAAAGAGCACCTATAATATATGGCAGCAGTTCCCTAAAAGTAATGGGTAAGGAAAAAATGGGTTTGATATCTTTTGGAGCTTCGGCCAAATCTACTTCCACCCCGGCTACCTCCAGCAACAGGGGTTCGCTTTCATAAATTAAAGTATCCCCGTTGGAAATTGAAATAAATTCCATGGGCGGTATGGGAAAGAAACCTTCCTCCCAGGCTGTAATGGTATGCTGCTGTTGCAATACCAGCCGGTTTTGATCATGCAACAGGGTGTCAGGCCGCCCATAGCGCAAAACTTCTATTTTTGAAGTAATGGTATCGTTAAAAACAGGCAGGATGAGAAACCTGTCCCCGGGAAAGTCAACCTCAATATTTAGACGTGCATGCTGTCCTATGCTGATTTCTTTTGGTTGCAGTGAAACATCAATTTCCTGGGCCCAGGCAAAAGCCGGAAGAAGGAGCAGCCCGGTCAATATCCGAAAAGGTATGCCAAACAATTTGCTGTTTTTTATCCCGAAAGAGAATTTCATTTTATTTTTCAAAGTTTACAGTCAAATACATCAATTACTCCTTTTCCTGAAAAGCTTCATCAACGGGGGAACATAATCCTGATCGGTTGAAATATTGACCGCATCCACACCTGCTTTGGAAAATGAGGTGGTAAGGTATTGTTCGTGTTTGGCATTCCATGTTTTGATCTTTTGCTGCACTTCCCTGCTGGAGGTATCAATCCAGTATGGGCGGCCTGTTTCGGCATCCCTGAACTTCATGATCCCGGTCCGGGGCAGTTCTTTTTCGCGATGGTCAAAAACCCTGACACAAACCAAATCGTGTTTTCTGCTTACTATGGACAAAGCATCCTCAAATCCCCTGTCGTTGAAGTCGGAAAGCAAAAAAGCCACGGATCTCTTTTTTATCACATTGCGCAAATACCTTAAAGCAGATGCAATGTCGGTCCTTTTTCTCTCCGGAGTAAAATCGATCAGCTCCCTTATGATTCGCAGAATATGGGGGGTACCCTTTTTAGGCGGGATGAATTTCTCAATCCGGTCACTGAAAAAGATTACGCCAACCTTGTCGTTATTGCTGATGGCAGAAAAAGCAAGCACTCCGGCGATTTCCGTAATCATGGCCTCTTTGATGCTTCCCATTGCTCCAAATTCATTGGAGCCGCTCACGTCGATCAGCAACATCACCGTAAGTTCGCGTTCCTCCTCAAATACTTTAATATAAGGGTGATTGAAACGTGCCGTGACATTCCAGTCAATATTTCGGATATCGTCACCGAAATGATATTCTCTTACTTCCGTAAAAGCCATGCCCCGTCCCTTGAAGGCACTATGGTAGTGCCCGGAAAAAATCTGGTTGGACAATCCCCTGGTTTTGATCTCGATTTTACGGACCCTTTTCAGCAGCTCGGAAGTTTCCATGGCTTTAAACTTTCGGTTTATTATGGTACTTCTACCGTATTCAATATTTCCCTGATGATATCTTCAGAAGTTAAATTTTCGGCTTCGGCCTCGTAGGTGAGTCCGATACGGTGCCGCAGCACATCGGGGCAAATCGCCCTCACATCCTCCGGAATCACATAACCCCTTCTGCGGATAAATGCGTAAGCTTTGGCTGCAAGCGCCATGTTGATGCTTGCCCTTGGCGAACCGCCATAGCTAATCAGGTGCTTAAAATCAGGTAGCTTGTATTCATCAGGATAACGGGTTGCAAAAACAATGTCGGTGATATAATTTTCAATTTTTTCGTCTACATACACATCCCTGACCACATTGCGCGCCTTAACAATATCGGCCGGTTGCAAAACAGGTTTGGTTACAGGAAACTCACTGAGCATGTTCTGCCGCAGGATCATTTTCTCTTCTTCCTTTGTAGGATATCCAATCATCACCTTAAGCATAAAACGGTCAACCTGTGCTTCGGGCAGGGGATAGGATCCTTCCTGTTCCAGGGGGTTTTCGGTAGCCAGCACCAAAAACGGCTCTTCCAGGCGGTAGGTATTGTCACCAATAGTCACCTGCCTTTCCTGCATGGCCTCAAGCAAAGCACTTTGAACCTTGGCCGGTGCACGGTTAATTTCGTCGGCAAGAATAAAGTTGGCAAAAACCGGCCCCTTTCGCACCAGGAACTCTTCGGTTTTCTGGCTGTAAATCATGGTACCGATCAGGTCGGCCGGCAAAAGGTCAGGGGTAAACTGTATGCGGCTGAATTTAGCCTTGATGCTGTTGGCCAGGGATTTTATGGCCAGGGTTTTGGCCAGACCCGGCACCCCTTCAAGCAAAATATGCCCGTTGGCCAGCATTCCTATCATCAAACGCTCTACCATATCTTTCTGACCAACAATGACCTTATTCATTTCCATGGTCAGAATGTCCACAAAAGCGCTTTCCTGCTTTATGCGCTCATTCAGTTCCTTAATGTCCATACCGTTATTTTTAGGGTTTTTGAGATAACTGCTGCAAAAATAGTTTTCCGGTGTTTATGTTTTTAAAAGCTTGTAGTTAAAAAATGTTAAAGTGCTGTATGTGAGAGAAAAACAAAAAAAGGGGTGGCTTCTGAACAACCACCCCAATAATTATTTTTTTGATGCAAAGCCCTGCTTATTTGGCAGCAGGA
This sequence comes from Bacteroidales bacterium, assembly GCA_007131125.1. Lineage (GTDB taxonomy): Bacteria > Bacteroidota > Bacteroidia > Bacteroidales > UBA7960 > PUML01. The sequence goes on from SLRE01000196.1 coordinate 3,658, forward strand.
GCATCTTTGGCTGCATAGCCGGCATAAAACCAGGCTGCCCCGGCCAAAGCCAGGTCTTTTAAAAGATTGGGCATTTGCGCATCATTTCCGCCTGCAACGGCAGGCAGGTGAATGGTTAACGCAAAGATCAGCAACAGAACTCCAAGCAATACCGCAGCCAGGTAATCCATCATACGGAACAGGATACTGATGCCCGCGGCAATAAGGGCTATTCCGGTAAGATAAACCCAGAAAAGTCCTCCGGGTATCCAGGCGGGTACCACCTGAACCATTCCACTCCCATCCATAAAGTGAAATACTCCAAACAATAGCATGGGAATACCAAAAAGAAATCGTCCAACAGTTTTAGTTAAAATTTCCATAATTCAAGGTTTTGGTTCATAATTGATTTTCCGGGAAAAATTTCCCAAATTAAAACTAACCCACAAATGCCATAACAAATATAAAAAACATATTTACAAATGCAAGTTTAATTGTGATTAATTAGCAACATCTTCCTGCCAGAGAAACTCTCTTTGCACTTTCCGATAAAATTCGAAACAAACAATATCATTTCCAACCTTAAAAAAATTATTCCTTAAACTCTTTGTCAATTCAAGGTTTAAGCATGATTTGGGGAAAAAATTTGAAAAAATTTTAAAAATTATTTAAAAAAAAAAAAAAAAC
>SLRE01000249.1 GCA_007131125.1 Bacteroidales bacterium
CGCGGTCAAAGACCACCACGCTGCCCGGCGGGAACGCGAAGGCGTCGGCGACGTCCATCTCGGACTCCAGGCCCCCACTGACCTCGGCGAACGCCGGGATCAGGCCGTCATGATCCAGCCCAAGATGCAGCTTGAAGGGGGCCTTCTTCGGCGCGATGTCCGCCCAGGGTGAGACCTTCATCGACAGATCGATCAACGAGCCATCCAGCGAGACCAGCTTGCCTTTGAACCGGAACCGCTTGCCCGGCATGGAACCACTGGACTGCAGCCGCGTGTACAGCAGCCCGAAGAGTTCCTGGAAGAAGTCAGCGTTGAGCTTCTCGTTCTCCCGCGCCAGGGCCGAACGGCTGACCGAACGAGTGCTCAGGTGATAGCGCGGCGAGGGATCGTTCATCAGCGCGGACTCGATATCGCGCAGGCTGTGGCGCTGGCCCACATGCCCGACCACCAGCGCCAGGAACTGGCTCCAGCGGGAAAGCGCATCGCTCCGCCGCGGCCCATCCACCTTCGTCGCCAGTCGCTCGAATTCAAGTCGCGGTACGGATTGGAGAAGCTGACGAACGACAGTAGCATGGTAGGCCATAGCCCGATTCCTCGTTTCGATTCAACGTTTTATGGGGAAACCATTGTATCGAAAACGGCCCAGGAACCGGGCTATCTCGTTGGATTAAGTGGGACAGCAGTGACGCACGCCGCTGCGGCGCCTCACCACCTGATATTTTGTTAACACCCCCCAAGCATTATTTTTTGGGGGCCGGTCGCAACCGATCTAGAAAGGGCAATGCTTCGACATGAACCCCTCCCAGTGCGGCTGGAATCGTGCGGAAATCCAAGATCAACGCCATGGCCAAGCGATGCTGCCCAATTCTTCCGAAAAATGGTTCTGCGCCGGGACCAATGTGGAATACTACCCCCCCTAACTCCCGAAAGGCCCACGGATCATGTTCCGACTGAGCAGCAATCCGACCGTTCCTCATGGCCTCGTCGAAAAGACGGTCCAACCTCTCATACCTCTGGACAACCTCAGCTAGGTCCCTGCAACCATCAGCAACGCCTTTGCGCTGGATCGCCCCCATCATCCTCCGATACGCCTCCGTTTTCTCCCAAGGCACACCATCTAGCCAATGTTGGGCACAAGAAACAAATGGTTCCGTATTAGTGATATTGCACTGCGCTTTTCGCCCGCAAGGGGGCCATTCCTCAAACACCTGCCCGAACAATTTTTTACCCAGACCGACCGACTTCATGGCCGGCGAAATACACACGATGATTTGTTCCGCGTACCTCGGGGCGTTACCACCGTATACAAGCCGATTTCTGGCATCCAAAAACCACGCTTTCGCTGCCGTCGCAAAATACTGGGCGGTCACTTGGGTTCTTCGTTTCACGTGGATTTGAGGATCGGGTCCGCCGGACCCACAATCAGGTGGATCGTGGCAACGCAAGGTCCTTGTTGGGATGTCCGCGGACTCTCGCCCAGGCCGCCTTCATCAGCCCATCGAAAACCTCCGGGCCGAAATTGGTCTACGGTAAGCCAGCGTTGCACCATGCCTCGCGTCCGTCCTCGCGCATCTCCGAAGCCCGCGCCGCCAACCGGTTCTTGGTCGGAGGCGGCGTCGCAATAATCGCCGCGAACACCGCCATTTTGTTCAAGACTTCCGTGACTGCTTCGACATATCACTCGACCCTTATCGATCCTGGCGATGCTGGGCTTGAACGCTCAACCCCTAGGCCATTTATGTATAACTCTAAATATGAATATCCAGAACCATGAATAGTTCTCCCAAGCGTTGGGTTTGTGTAATCGAGCCCGTTGGCTTTTAACCACTCGTCGGGGATCCCGTCACCTGAGGTATCGGCGCAAGGGGCGCCGCTACCAATTATCGGAAAGCCACCAAATTCCGCCTCCGTTGAGGAGCTCGAAGGAATCTTGCCTCCATTCGCGTGATACTCATCAATAACACGATTGTCGATCGAATCACGATTATGGACCCAATGGCCTTCGCAATCGAGCCTTCTACTTGCGCCGACGGTCGGAAGAATATGCTCCTCCAGCTCGCTTACATGCCTTACGGTTATAGGGATACCAGCGTGGGCCAGAGGTTCGGATCGCTTCCATGTTTCTGGAGCCGACCCAAGTACCCCATGGTTTTCACTAGGCCCAACCCATCGGGTGTACGGCCAGTTATCGGTCTGAGGGTCCATTCCACTTTGACCACCTTCATTTCCCGCTACGTAGAGCGATGGATCTCTCTGAATTGCGCGCTCGGGGCTTGCCATCTCCTCGCTATAAGGATTGAACTGTATTTCCTGTTGCGCTCTTGACCCTTTGCTCGCAGGCCCCGGTGTGTATAAATTAGAGACGAAATCTCCATTAACCCCGCCTGATGTGCGCGACGCGTAGGAACTCCAGTTGTAATTGATATTGTTGATGTAACGTATCGATTCTGTTTTCAATAAAGGGTTACGGTGTGAAGCATTTGCGATAAAATTATTATGCAAGTCTAAATTTTTAATGGCTAGGGCTCCACTTTCGCTTCCGGATCCACTCACGATGTTAGTCCGATTTTCTGCCACGATACTGTTTTGCAAAGTTATGTCTGAAGGCCCTGACCACACCGAGAACCCATTTCCGTCGAAAGACCAAGAAATGGAGACATGGTCAAATATAACCCTGGAGGCACCTGACCAGCCTGCCGTTACGGCAGTTATTCGGTTTCCATTCGCGCCGGGGCGAAGCCTAATATATCGGATTATCACATCCCCTGTTGCAACTCGGAGGAGGCGTGAGCCGGACCAATTTGTATCGCTTGCTCTTATTTGTATACCCCCTCCGGGAGCAGTCTGGCCAGCAATGGTTATATAAGGATTCGAGATATTAAGCTGGCTATTTAAAACTATCGTGCCGCCGACTCGGAAAACGACCACGCGCGGTCCTTCCATATTGACGCACTCACGGAGGCTACCGGGTCCAGAGTCGGCGAGATTTGTCACCTTGCACACTATCCCACCGCGACCACCGACAGCCGCCGCACCTGCCCCCTCTGCGCCGGGGAACGCAGGCAAATCTGCGTGAGCCGGGCTGAAAGCTAGGAACGCCATGGTTAGGAACCCGAAGCCCATGGCCGGTCTAGAAGCGCCAAAGCAAAGAGCGCCCCCCGTGAGAAATGCGTTCGCAGACAAGATCATTTCAAGCCTCTCTGATCGGAGTTTTCGGTAGGTCGAAAAAATAGATTAGGTCCGGGCTGTGAGGCTCACTGGGCGTGATCACGAGGAGGCGTTTCGTTCTCAATTTCCTGTATAAGCATCTTCCTCGCCGTTGGGATCCTCACCTCATCGCTTACTACCCGAGCACAGTCACGAGCCACGGAGTTTAACTGCAGACAATCCGGAATGCCCAACAGTACACTCAAATACTGTTGTGCAATCCGCGTGGCTGCAAAGTCGGCCGCTCGTGCCACGCGCTGACTCGAATCAGCGGTGGGTGACATCAGCTCTAGTTCAATGCCCTCCGCTAGCTCAGATGGACTTTCCTCCGAGACAAGGCGGCCCAAACGCCCCCCCTGCAGCACATCCCTCGCAGAACCCGGGCAATCGGTTGAAACGATTGGGACTCCGCTTGCCAGTGCCTCTACGAGCACGTTCGCAAAACCCTCCCAGCGGGACGAGAGAACAAACAATGACGCCTGTTGAAAAATAGGGTAAGGGTTCGTCACGAACCCAAGAAAGATCACTCGATGCCGCACGCTTAGGGATTCCGAAAGGGATTGCAATTCGGACTGAAGCGGGCCTTCACCAAGGAGAACAAGATTAATATCCGTACGGTTCAACTGAGCGAACGCCCGAATCAGGGTATCAAAGCCCTTTTGATGCGACAGCCGTCCAGCACCAAGAATAAACGGCTCACCATCAAGTAACTTTTTGTGCGCTGTATCTTGTTGCACCCAGAACGGCTCCAAAGAAACGGGGTTGGGAATTCTCCGCATCTTTTCGATATCGCCGATGCGATTGGCTATTAGCGAGTGCGCAATATCCTCGGTAATGACGATTAAATCGTCCGCGTACCGGTAGGCGAATCGCATCATCGCGCGCATGATGATGCGCTTTAGGCGACCGCAAATTGGAACAGGGTCATCGATCAGGACGTTCGCTTCACGGATAACCTTGCGCAAAGGAACACGAGCGACAATCGTTGCCAACAGAAACACCACATTGCTGTAATCGAGCGTCGAGACTACCGCAGCGGGGCGCTCAGCACGTATATAGCGCGCGAGTGGGAGTATGCTCCGCGAAA
>SLRE01000203.1 GCA_007131125.1 Bacteroidales bacterium
ATGTCTACCACCAGCTGGTTTACAAAGTCGGTACGATAATATTCGGCTGCCAGCGATGCTTCATTCCCAAACAGGTCGAAGCGGCGGGTGACGCTTGCACCATAATTCCAGGCTTCCTCAGGTTGAATTTCTTCGGCAACAACCAGGGCGCGGTTGCTAACCAAAAGCCCGGCATTTTCGGCAATCAGATTGGGTACACGGTAACCCCTGCCTGCCGAAGCCCTTACGGTGGTTTGCTCATTAATATTAAAATGAAGGTGCATCCTTGGAGTGAAAAAGGTACCGTAAAGATTGTGATAATCAACCCGGGCAGCCGCAATGGCCGTAAACCGCTCGTGGGTATGATAGGTATATTCCAGGAAGGCTCCGGGCACCGACTCCCTGCGTTCGAAAAGGGAATCGCTGAGGACTTCGCTGTAATCGTCTAACAAATAACTTACCCCCGTTACGAATTTATGGTCGGGATTGCCAATGGTATTTTCAAAAAGGATATTGGCATAAAAAGTATTTTGCTCTCCATCGTAGGTTCGCTGACCATAATAAGAATCATGGCTGTGATGCGAAAAACTCAGCTGGGTTCCCAGGCTGGCATCGGGCATGTTGCGGAAAAAGAAACCTGTTTTGGCAAAAGCTTCAAACCGGTTGGTGTTGGTGCCAAAGCCATAATACTCATCAGAACCCCAGTTTGATCCGTTTGTAAAAAATTCCTTTTGCCCGCCTTCACGCTCTTCCTGCATCAGCCTAAAGCCAAACTGAGATTCCATCACTCCGGGACGGTCGTAGCGGTAACGGTTCATTACGTTGTACTTTCTCATCAATGGATGATCCAGAAATGAGTTGTGGTTGTGGTCAATTTTATTGTTAAAATACTCCCCATGGGCCAGGATCATGGTCGACCACAACGGGCTCAGCTGAAAGGCTGCATTGGCCGAACTCTCCACTGCTCCCTCACTGCTGGCAAAGAAATTATAATAAAATTGTTCCAGATCTTCGGGCTTCTTGAGCTCCACATTTATTTGTCCGGTGATGGACTCATATCCGTTTACAACACTGGCAGCTCCTTTGGAAATTTGAATGGATTCCATCCAGGGTCCTGGAATATAGGAAAGCCCATAAGGTTGAGCCAAACCCCGAATCGACGGGATATACTCCACCATAATCTGACTGTATATCCCTGCCAGGCCAAGCATCTGTATCTGCTGGGCCCCGGTAACAGCATCGCTGTAAGAAACATCAACCGAAGCACTTGTTTCAAAGGCTTCTGCAAGATTGCAGCATGCAGCCCGCTGCATCTCACTGGAGGTGATTTTCTGGGTTAAAACCGGCTCAAGGGTGGAATAATGTGCTCCAACCTGACGACCGGTCACAACCACCTCATCAAGGTCGCGGGTGGTGGCCAAAATGACTTCTATCTCCTGTTCTGCCCGGCTTATTTCAATGGTATCGCTCTGGTAGCCGATGTAACTCACCACCAGCTTGTGGGGAAGTTCAACCCCGACCTCGAGCTCAAACTTTCCGTTTTGGTCGGTGGCAGCGCCCTGGGTGGTTCCCAGCCATACCACATTGGCCCCTGCAAGGGGTACCTTATGGTAATGATCATGATGGGCTTCCTTTTCGAGAACTTGTCCGCGAAGCTTTTTGTCTTGTGCAATAAGCTCGGCACTGCCGGCAAAAAACAGTGCCAATACCACTATGATTGAATTTTTAAAAAGAGTCATTACTTTTCATTTTGCTGTTTAACAATAGAATAACCTGCTGCCTGTGAGAGCAGAAAAAAGCAAAAAGAAAAGTTAACAATACTTCAATTGGTTGGTAAACAATATAAAATCCCTTCCGGTAAACTTTGGAGGAGGAGAATCTAAGGTATTGATATCAATTGGGGTAAGAACGGGTGGTTCAGTCCAAAAACCGGAAAGATCTAAGGGAGTTGCAACCATTTCAACGGGCACCACTTTGGGAACCAGCCTTTCCTGGGCAATCTGGTAGTCGTTCTTAAGGTATTGAATTTCGGTTTCACAGCAATCATGGGTATCAGCCAAACCACATGCCCCATGCTCATCAGAAGGCTCATGACTACAAGCTGCTTCATGGTGATGATGGATTCCGCCACAGCAATCCTCTGCATTAATGGCAAAGGCATATTCGGTGGTTTCGCACGACATGCAGTGATGGATCAGCATCCTAATGCCGGTAAAGGAAACCAGGAACATAAATGCCAGCAGCATGGCAACAATATGGCGAAACCATTTTCTCATACCAAAGGCAAAATTACGATTTTTTTTCAATCATCCGGTATTCACCCAGTTCACCAATTATTTTATTAAGCTTGTCCACAGGTATTTCCTCGGAAAAATGTATCTGCACTTCTCCCCCGTTCATATCAACCAAAACATTTTTTACTTCCTTTAGTCCTGCAAGGGAAGTGCGGATCTTGTCCACGCAAACATGGCAATGAAGACCTTCAATCCTGTAAATCTTTTTCATTTTCAGAACCTGTTTCAATGATTATTCCTCATCATAACGTTTATTGCTTTCCAGTTTTTCAGGGTTACGGGGATAAACACAGCAATGATGAAGGTTTGCGTATTTCTTATCACTGGTAAGAAAGTTCGCGGTATCGTGCCCGGCTTTGGCAATGGCCCTTTCTATTTCTTCCTGGCTGGTGCGGTTGGGGCGATACCTTACCTGGATCTTCTGCTCTTCCTGGTCCCATTCGGCCCTGCGCACACCTCTTACACTGTAAGCGGCCTGCTCTATACGGTCTTTGCACATACCACACAAACCAAGTACGGTGAATTCAGCCTCACCGGTAGTACCCGCTTCTTCTTTCCCGTCCATAGCTTTTACTTCAAAACTGATTAACATGATAATCAGAAATATGGGCAACCCCGATATTTTGATGAATTTTTTCATAGGTCGGTTTATTTAAATTCATTCTTAATAACAAACTAACAAAAAAAATGTTGGGTACTGCATTCTAAAAATATGCTGTTTCAAATAAAGGGTTACCATTTTCTCAGGAATTTCATATATTTTTGAATGGAACAAGACAAGCTATCCATGAAAAATTTTCCTGCAGTTTTGCTTGGGTTATTGATATTGCTTTCAGGCCATCTTTCAGGCCCCGGGCTGGCTTATGCAGGAAATGATCAAACAGAAAAAACCGCCCCAAAAATTGGTCTTACTTTAAGCGGAGGTGGTGCCAAAGGATTTGCCCATATCGGTATTTTGCATGCCATTGACAGTGCCGGACTACAAGTCGATTACATAAGCGGTACCAGCATGGGAAGCATTATTGGGGGAATGTATGCTGCAGGATATTCTGCTGCTGAGATTGAAAAAATTGCCCTTTCAGTGGACTGGGAGAGGATTTTTACACGAAGGGCCGATTTACAGAATGTTCATCCCCGAAAAAAAGAAGACCATGGCCGCCATATTCTCGAACTCCCCCTGGAGGGCTGGCGGTTTCGCTTTCCCTCGGGTGCCATTGAAGGACAGGAGCTATGGAATCTGCTTAACGAAGTTTTTTTGCCGGTATACCATCTGGAAACTTTCGATGATTTGCCTGTTCCTTTTGCCTGTGTGGCTACCGACCTGGGCAGCGGGGAAGCCGTGGTTCTGCGAGATGGAGACCTTGTAAAGGCCATCAGGGCGAGCATGGCCATCCCTTCGGTTTTCACAACCGTAGAAATTGATGGTAAGCGCCTGATAGACGGAGGAGTGGTTCAAAACTTCCCGGTTTCGCTGGTCAAGGAAATGGGTGCTGATTTTGCCATTGGAGTTAATGTTTCTCAGGGACTCAGGCCGGCCGAGAAACTCACCTCTCCAATTGATATTTTGTACCAGCTTGGATTTTACAGAGATGCCCTCAGCTTTCCTGAAGATTTTAAACAAACTGATTTATACATTGCCCCTGAGCTTAGCGAATATTCTGCAGCAAGCTTTGGCAATGTGGAAGAAATCATTGAACAGGGCAAAAAAGCAGGGAAAGAGTTTTTACAGGAATTAAAGGAATTAGCCGAAAAACAAAGAAAAAAAGAATTATCGGAAGCCAGAAAAGAGCAAGAACCCAAAAGCCGGCCTGAAACCCTGATTATTGATTCAATAGTATATCAGGGTTTAAAAGACATAAAACCATGGGTGGTTCGAAATCACCTGGACATCCGTCCGGGGGATACTGTTTCCCCTGAAGCCATCAATTTATCCATTCGACAGCTGCATGCAACAGCCCTGTTCGACAGGATACA
>SLRE01000288.1 GCA_007131125.1 Bacteroidales bacterium
CAGTAGAATTCAACTATAAGCTCCTCGGTCTTCAGAAGAATCTGAAATATTTTGCTTACACATTAACTTCAAATTACGAAGATGCCCAGGACCTGGTTCAGGAAACTTACCTCAAGGCGCTGACCAACCGTGATAAGTTTACCGCCAACACCAATTTGAAGGCATGGACTTTCACCATCATGAAAAACACCTTCATCAATAACTACCGTCAGAACGTGAGAAACAATACCATTCTGGACAAGACAGACGATCTTTACTACCTGAACCTGTCCAAAGAAAGCAACACCGGGCTTCCGGATTCCAGTTATGCCATTAAGGAAATAAACCGGGAAATAAAGAAAATTGACCAGGATCAGCGCAAGCCTTTCGAAATGTACAATGAAGGGTACAAGTACAAGGAAATAGCTGATAAGCTGAATTTATCAATAGGTACGGTAAAAAGCCGGATTTTCTTTACCCGCAAAAAGTTGATGGAAGCTTTGAAGGACCAGTAATCTTCTGCAATAATCCCCTATATATATTTTCCCTGCCCAAACCCCGGTTGGTTTACCGACCGGGGTTTCTTTTTGCCTGCATGCCCATATTTTGCTAAATTTGTTTTCCATTCCGCAGCCGGTAAAACGACAACAATAGCATGCGCGTATTTAAATTTGGGGGAGCTTCGGTTAAAGATCCCGATTCGGTAAAAAACGTTGGCAAAATCATAAAGCAATACAGGGAGGAACCCCTGGTGGTTGTTTTGTCTGCCATGGCCAAAACAACCAATGCCCTGGAGAAGCTAACGGCCTATTTCATGGAAGGCAGGAAAGAGGAAATGTTTTCCCTGTTTGAACAGATCAAAGCTTTTCATTTCAATATTGCCAAAGGTCTTTTTCCTGATCCCTCTCATCCTGTTTTTAAAATCCTGGAGCAATCGTTTTATCATTTGTATTATTACATTCGGGAAGAGGCCGGCGCCAATTATAATTATGAATACGACCGCATTGTTTCCACCGGTGAAATGGTTTCCACACAAATTGTAAACCAGCACCTGAAGGCATGCGGCATAGCCAACCAGCTTTTCCCGGCCCAGAAACTGGTTATCACCGATGCCAATTTCAGAGATGCAAGGGTAGACTGGATTCTCAGCTCAAGGGCCATTAATGAATACCTGCTGCCATACCTTAAACCTGGTAAAAATGCCAATAAACCTTCGGTTGTTCTTACCCAGGGTTTTATCGGTGGGACAAGGCAGGGCTTTACCACTACCCTGGGCCGGGAGGGAAGTGATTATACCGCTGCCATTATCGCTTATTCTTTATCAGCTGAGGAAGTGGTAATCTGGAAAGATGTTCCAGGTCTGCTCAATGCAGACCCCAAATTTTTTGAAAAAACTCTGCTTTTGCCCAATATCAGTTACCAGGAGGCCATTGAGCTTGCCTATTACGGAGCAACGGTAATTCACCCCAAGACCTTAAAACCTTTGCTGAGCAAAAACATCCCTTTAAAGGTCAAATCTTTTTCCAGCCCATCTACCCCGGGCACCCTTATCAACGACAATTTCAGGAATGACGATCAGGTTCCCTCATATATTTACAAGTTCAGGCAGGTACTGGTGTCAATTTTCCCGAAAGATTTCAGTTTTATTGCAGAAGAAAATCTTTCCCGAATTTTTTCGGACTTTGCCAGCCATGGGGTTAAAATCAACCTGATGCAAAATTCAGCCATCAGTTTTTCGGTTTGTTTTGATTATGACCGGGTAAAAACCCCGGCATTGATAAAAGACCTGGGGAAAAATTTCAATGTTAAATACAACTACGACCTGAAGCTTATCACAGTGAGGCATTACCAGAAAGCAGAAGTAGATTCGCTGATTAAAGGGAAAAAGGTGATGCTTGAACAGAAAAATCGGACCACCCTTCAGCTGGTGGTAAAAGACCGGGAATCTACCTGAGGTTTTTAATTTTCCCGGCAAGTACAGCAGATAATTTCCTGTAAGATTCATGGGTCCACCCGGCAATATGGGGCGACAGCACAACATTATTGCTTTTGGCCAGGTATTGGAATGTGGCGGGAAGGTCCTTTTTATTCAGCTTTTCAAAAGAAAGGTGCTCGTACTCCAGCACATCCAGGGCAGCCCCCTTTACCTTACCGCTTTTTAAAGCCGCCACCAGGTCGGCAGTATTCAGGACCTCTCCCCTGGAGGTATTGATAAGAATTATGTTTTTCTTACACCTGCCAAAAAAATCCTTGTCAACCATATATCTGGTTTCTGCATTTAGAGGAATATGGAGACTAATGATATCAGCCTGTTCCAGCAAGTCCTGAAGGGTCACTTCCTTTACAAAATCAGGGGCATAGCTTTGTTTAAACTTATCATAGGCAATAATGTCCGCATCAAAACCCTGCAACCGCTGTGCAAAGGCACTTCCCGTGTTGCCGAAACCGATAATACCGACGGTTTTAGCTTTGATTTCAACACCACGGTTTTTCTCCCTTTCCCATATGCCTTGTTTTACTTCCCGGTCGGCCAACACAAGATTATTGAAAAGGGCCAGCAGCATCCCCAGGGCATGCTCACCTACGGCATCACGGTTTCCTTCGGGGGAATTCAAGCAGGTTATCCCCTTTGAACGGGCATATTCCACATCAATGTTTTCAAGGCCGCTTCCCACTCTTCCGATAAACAGAAGCTTCTGGGCATGCTGCAGAATTTTTTTATCCAGTCTGAATTTGCTTCTTACAATTATTCCGGTTAGCCGGGGCAGGATGGCAATGAGCTTTTCCGGAGTAATATCCTGCTGGTAATGACATGAATACCCATGGGATTTTAATTCATCCATCAGAGAGGGATGGGCTGTATCCAGGAACAATACTTCTCCTTTGGACTGCACCTGCCCTTTTCTATTCTCCGTCATAGATTCTTTCTTCAAAGCGCCTGAGAAATTCTTCATTGGCATTTTCACAGTTGCTGCCAACCCTGCTGGTTTGGAACTCCCGGTAGAAATAGGGATTCAGCTGAGGCCTTCCGGAATATTTTACAGGAATTTGTATTGTATTGCCGGAAACGGGATTCCCTTCCCTGTCAAACTTTCCCTGGTTGGGGGGATGGTTACGGATAAACCAGGAGCAAACGGCAAATTGCTGGTAAATACGGCTCCAGGTATCCCCGCTTCTGACGGTATAATTTACATCTTCAGGCAGCTGTTCAGCCGTACCGGTCAATTCTATGTCCTGAACTTTGATAAGGGTGTCCTGGTCCGGCTGGAGATGCTCCTGGGTTAATGGAACATGTCGCGCAGGGCGCGGATTATAAATGAACAGGTCGTAGACCATATAGCCAACCAGGAGCACAATAACTGAAATTAAAAAGTATCTCATTGCGGGAGAAGATTTATCTTTATTAAAAACCTGCCGGACTTTTGGGGTTTTCCCTGTGTCCGGGGCAGGCGCAGACGCAGGAGCGAAAGAGCGCAGGGTGTTCACTACATTATAGAAATTAATCAGCTGCATGGCCATGGGTTCCTGGCCTCCCTTGCTCCCTGCAATGTTTGCAAGGCGAAGCAATTTGGTCTGGGTGGGCATGGAATCCCTGAGCAGTTTCCTAAAGGGTTTTTCCTGGAAGTTCCGGCAAAGGCCGCCGGTTGCGGCAATAAGCCGGTCACCGTTTACCGGCACATAGGGCTGGTTGCAAGTCCCGGGTTCGACAAACTGTCGCAGTCCAATAAAATGGCCGGCACCATCTGACTCCTGTTCATCCTCAATCTGTGTTGAAGCAGGACAGGAGGCCAGTTGAAAAAATTTACTCCCTGTGAACAGAAACAGGCAAATCTGACCAATCCAGGCATAGTACACTTTTTCATCCCTGATAAGCAGACACAATCCGCTTAACCTGCCTGCCGAAAGCCCGGGTTCTTTTCGCAGGTATTCAAAAATATAGCCGTTGGAGTAAATCAGGGCGTTGCTTATCGCTTCTTCGGGGTTTTCAAGCACTTCATTTTCAAGGTAGTACCTTACCCTTTCAGAAAAAATATTAACCAGGCGGCTTTCCTCAGCGGCCGGGTCTTCATTGGCAGCCACAACAAACACAAAACCGTTTGGGGTATCAAAAGCATCCTGCAGGCAAAGTGCTTCAATACCGGAGGGGCCTGCTTCGGTATGACCTGCATATTCAAAATTTTTCAGCTTTTGGGTGGCCATGTCAATGGGTAAAAAAACAAATTCAAAATTACACA
>SLRE01000200.1 GCA_007131125.1 Bacteroidales bacterium
AACCATCCTGAGTATGAAGGAAACCGGCTACAAAAAAGCAAATTATAAGATCCCGGAAAAAGAATTCCCCTATACTGAAGGGCTTCCAAAGGTTAAGCTGATCGGTACCGGAGGAACCATTGCTTCCCGCCTGGACTACCGCACCGGGGCGGTGATTCCTGCCTTCTCTCCCGGTGAGCTTTACGGGGCCGTTCCCGAACTGGCCGATATCTGCAACCTGACCACCGAAAAAGTTTTTGCTGTGTTCAGCGAAAACATGGGCCCTGCGCAATATAAGCAACTTGCTGTGGCCATTGGCAAGGAAATAGAAAACGGCATCGACGGCATTGTGATTGGCCATGGTACCGATACCTTGCACCATACCGCAGCGGCCTTGACCTTTATGATACAGGATCCGCCAATACCCATTGTTTTGGTGGGCTCACAGCGTTCTTCCGACCGCCCCTCCTCGGATGCAGCCCTCAACCTGATGCATGCCTGCTATGCCGCAGGCCATGGCGGTATTGCAGAGGTAATGGTGTGTATGTTCGGACCCACCTCCGACGAATACGGCCTTTTACACCGGGGTACCCGGGTCAGGAAAATGCATTCTTCTTACAGAAGTACTTTCCGTACCCTGGGCGATGTGCCCCTGGCAAGGGTTACCCGTCAGGGAGTGGTGCCCATCAAAAAAGATTATCACAGCCGCCGCAAAGACAATAAGGTGAAAATTCTGCCCTATTTTGAGGAAAAAGTTGCCATCATCTATTATTACCCCAATATGCAGCCTGATATTGTGGACTCTCTGGTGGAAAACGGCTACAAAGGCATTGTGATTGCCGGAACCGGCCTGGGCCATGTAAACAAGCCCCTGTATCCTGCCCTTGACCGGGCCAGCAAAAAAGGAGTGGCCGTTTACATGACCGTGCAAACCCTCTGGGGTTATGCCCATATGTTTGTGTATGAAACGGGTCGCGAAATGATGGCCCTTGGGGTGGTGCCCGCCGAAAACATGCTGCCGGAGGTGGCCTATGTTAAGCTTGGATGGGCTTTGGGGCAAACCACCGACCTGGAAGAGGTGAAAAAGATCATGCTTACTCCTATCCAAGACGATATTACCAGGCGTGAGCCTTACAACGGCTACCTGGTTTACCAGGGCGGGCTGCCCGAAGTGGAAGATTTTGTCAGAAAATTCAGGAAATAAATCCCTTTTAACCTTTTAAAACCATCAACCATGATTAAACAAGTTTATTTATTTATGGCCATGCTATGTGCTGGCCTGGCTGCATCGGCCCAGAAACCGGATATCGTATCCGTGAAAGGGTCTGATGCTTTTTTGTCAACTCTGCATGCCGTTGAAACCCTTGGGGGCATGGAGCGGTTTGTACAGCCCGGTAATACCGTTGGAATTCTTGTCAATTCAGGATTTCGGGAAAAAGGAGCCTATGTGGATCCCGATGTGGTGATCGCTGCTGTAAAAATGGCCTTTGATGCCGGTGCTTCCGATATTGTATTCCTGCAGCACATCCTGCCCGAATACTGGGAACGAAGCAAACTGGAGCCCGAATACCGGGAAATGATCGCCCGAACCCGCACCATTGAGATCAACCAGTTTCCATCAGAGTTTCATGAGGATTTCTTTATGAAAATTGAGCAGCCTGAAGGAGCCCTGGCCGCCGGGGAAATGGAAGTGGTAAAGGAAATCTTTGAGGTGGACGTTTTTATCAATATTCCCATTGCCAAAAACCACACCCTGACAACTCTCACCAATTCCATGAAAAACCTAATGGGACTAAAAACCCGGGCTTCCAACGTAAAATTTCACCTTGACGGGCCCGCCCGAAATGACCCGGACTACCTTGCCCAAAGCATTGCCGACCTGAACCTGCTGCGCCCGGCCGATCTGATCATTTCCGATGTTACTTATTCCCTCATCACCAATGGCCCCTCCGGGCCCGGTGAAACCGTTGCCCCGGGCAAAGTGGTTGCCGGAACCGACCCTGTGGCCATCGATGCCTATTGTGCCGGCCTCATCGGTTTTTTTGCAGAGGATATACTCACCATTGAAAAAGGATCTCTCCTGGCCATTGGAGAAAAAGACCTGCAAAAACTCAATATTGTAGAACTGGAACGCTGAAATTTTTCTTAAAAAAAACGATTATGAAACGAAAAGTATCTTTGGTTTTTCTGTTTGCCTGGGTTTTGTCTTTTGGTGTTAAAAGTCAGACAGCTCAGGAAGTGATCCCCGGACCCGGTTGGCAGGAAGGATGGGAAGCCAGCTATGAAGTAATGAGTTATGAAGGCGACGATCTTTTTTTCCTGATCAACGGAGGGGCAGACCTTTATATGGAATACGGCTTTGTTGATGTAGCTGCGGTGGAACTTTCCCATCCTGAAAAAGGAAATCTTTACATTGAACTTTACCGCATGGATAGCGATTCAGCCGCCTTCGGAATATTCAGCCTGCGCAGAGGCGATATTTCCATTGAAATATATCCTGCACCATGGGCAGCATATGGAGATGATGTGCTGCATGTATGGAACGGAAACTTTTATATGATGGTTTCCGGAGGACAGATGAAAACTGCTACCCTGGAAACTTTTACCACACTGGTGGCCTACCTGTCTGAAAAAGTACCCGCTGAAAATGAGCTGCCCGGGGTTGCCAGGAAGCTCTCCAGACCCAAAGGCGGCCATTATGCTTACCTGATGGGACCCCTGGCACTTAACAACATTTACAGTTTTGGTCCTGAAAATGTTTTTCAAATCAGGGAAGCGATTGTCCTTTTTGGGGAAAACCAAAAGGAATTAATTTTTTATTATGAATCCGAAGCCCTGACTGAAGAAGTATTTGCCGGTGTGCTTTCATATATGGAAAACGCCCGAAGATTCAGCGACTTCCAGGGTGATATGAATAGCTTCCTGGCATTGGACCGTCGCGGCAACCGCCTGTCCGGAAAGTTCGATGAAAGAATGATTCATGTTACTGTGGAACAACCGAAAGAGTAACATCAAGGCTTTCTGTTTTTTGTAAAGGAAAAACCCGCATTGTTTCCTGATGTCGGAGTTTTTCTTTTTTCTTTTCCCTCTGCTTTTGTGCATTTTCGGACAGTAATTGTACAGCAACGAACGCAATTTCCCGAAGTTTCAGGGGGATTGCGTTTTTCTTTTTCCCTGCCGGTAAATTAAAAGCCTGGTGTTGAATAATCTGTAAAGCATGGAACAGGATTTGATAACCGAAGGCATCATCCATGAAATGCTAACTTTAAAACCGAAAATCCATGAATACCAAAGTTATAACCTTAACAAAATGGCTTTTTTTATTCAGCTGCCTGCCCCTGTTGGCTGCCGAAGATGAGGAGAAGCCATTGCGCGATATTCAGCTGAGCGTGTTGCCTTTTATCGGAACAGAGGGCACGGAAGTAGTGAACAACCGTTACATTGTCAGCATCAACATATTTGGGGGTATTACCGGTGGGGTTGAAAAATTTGAAGCCGGTGGTTTTGGCAATATCACCAGGGGAAATGTAAACGGCGTTCAGATGGCAGGTTTTGTGAACCTGGTCTCGGGAGAGGTGGATGCCCTTCAGGGAGCTGGGTTTGCCAATATCACCGGAGGCAACTTCAAGGGCTTCAGGGGTGCAGGGTTCCTTAATCTGGCGGGTGGCAGTTTCCAGGGTTTTCAGGGGGCGGGTTTTCTCAACAGCAGCGGGGGAGACAGCCAGGGTTTTTCCGGAGCCGGTTTTGCCAACCTGTCCGGGGGTAACCAGCAGGGCTTTACCGGTGCCGGCTTTGCCAATGTTAGCGGTGGGTCACAGCAAGGGTTCTTTGGAGCCGGCTTTGCCAATATAGCCGGTAGCTTTCAACAGGGCTTTCTGGGTGCAGGATTTGCCAATGTAAGCGGAGGAAACCGGCAGGGATTCTCTGCAGCTGGTTTTGCCAATGTTACCGGAGGCCATGCATCCGGGCTGCAGGCAGCCGGCTTCGGCAACCTTTCCAGGGGAAATTCCGAAGGGATTCAGGCGGCCGGGTTTATGAATGTAAGTGAAAATGTCCGCGGCATACAGGCCTCCGGTTTTCTGAACGTTACCCAGAAACTGGATGGCCTGCAGATAGGAGTGGTCAACTTTGCCGATACAGTAACCGGTGGCTTACCCATCGGGCTGCTCAGCATCGTTAGAAAAGGAGGGATGCGCCAACTTGAAGTGGCTGC
>SLRE01000199.1 GCA_007131125.1 Bacteroidales bacterium
AGAAAACAATGATGGATTGAGGTTCTTCATTGAATTGCCCGGCAAAACGTGAAACCTGTCCGGGGGTGGTTCCGGCGGCTTCCAGCAGGTCGTCAAACTTTTCTTCCAGCAGCAGACTGCGATAGTTTTCAAAATCCTCGCAATGGTCATCAATGTAAATGCTGTTTTCCATTTTGTTGGACAGCATATAATGTATCACAGCTTTTACAAAATGATAATATGACTTGATCCTGGTCACCTTTGTAGCTTTATGCTCCATTTTGCTGTGGTCATCGGTTGTAATCAGCTCAAGGGGTGTGCCATTCATAAAATGGTTGTTAAAGGCATAATATCCCGGAACAGCATTCTCCATGTTGATTTCTCCTCCAAACAGAAAAATCTGCCTGGCCTTTGAAATTTGGTCAAACGGCACGTTGCTGTGGCTGTTGGCAAAATATCCACCCCCTCTTTCCATGTAATGGAAGGAGGAAACATTATTGGTTTTGGCACCGGCACGGGCCAGTTTCTGGATCAGGTAAATTTCTTCATTGGTAAGCCTTGCTCCGGCATAAAAACCATTTTGGTCGGCATCCACTTTTGAAATCCTTTCCCGGATAATTTTAAAGGCTTCTTCAAAAGAAATTTCCCTGAACTTCCCGTTTTCTTTCCATAAGGGTTTGGTGATGCGGTCTTTTCGGTTCAGGTAATGATAGCCGAACTTGGGGTACCGGCAAATGCTGCCGTCTTTATTAATCAGGCCTTTGGTGCCGGTTGTGCGGGTATAAAACCCGGATTTATGATGCAGGGTAATCTGGCATCCTACGGAGCAATAATTGCAGATGGTACTGAATTCCTGCATTTGCACCGGGGCAGGTTTAAACGGCACATTTTCCGTTATGGCCCCGGTAGGGCAGGTACTGATGCACATCCCGCAGGATTCGCAATTGGTATTTTGCAAAGGCCCGTCCATGCTTGGTGCGACATATGTGTCGAAACCCCGGTTGACAAGACCCAGGGCATTGGCACCCACCACTTCTGAACAAATACGGATACAACGGCTGCATAAAATGCACTTGTTGTTGTCAATTTCCACAAGAGGATGTGCAAAATCCACCTGGTATTTTTTATAGTCTCCGCCAAAACGTTTTTGTTCCACTTCATACTTGGAAGCATGCTTTTTCAAATCGCAGGTAAAAAGCTCGGAGCAACCGCATTCCATGCACCTGAGGGTTTCTTTAAGGGCGGCTTCATCCCGGTAGCCTAGTTCAACTTCATCGAAATTTACCCGTTTGTCAGGGTCGAGGGTGGGCATTTCCTCCCGGGGTTGTTTCACAAAATAATCCTGGTAATCTTCCTTTTTCTGCTTTTCGAAATTGTCTCTTTTGCTGAGAAATTCTTTTGGTAAGGGAGATATTGGTTTTCCTGACAGAAACTGGTGGGTGCTGTGGGCAGCAACCTTACCCTGGGCAATGGCTTCAATGAGGGTGGCCGGCCCTGTAACTCCGTCCCCACATGCAAAAATGTTTTCAATGGAGGTTTGCAGGGTTTTGGGGTCGGCATCGATATCGCCCCACTTGTTGAGTTTTAATTCATTTCCGGCATGGGCGCTGATATCGTCAATAAAGTTAACCACTGTTTTTTGCCCAATGGCTGCAAGGATGTAATCCAATTTAACATCAAACTCTGAGCCTTCAATTTTTACAGGCCTTCTTCGTCCTGAAGCATCGGGTTCACCGAGCTCCATTTTAAAGCAGGTAAGGGATTTTACGTTGCCTTTTTCATCGGGGTTGACCCTTGCAGGAGCTGTAAGGAACTTGTATTGAATTCCTTCAATTTTGGATTCATGTATTTCGATGGGATTGGCGGGCATTTCCTTTTCGGTACGCCGGTAGAGCACCATCACTTCTTTTGCACCGCAGCGCATGGCGGTACGGCAGCAGTCCATGGCAGTATTTCCGCCTCCGATAACGGCCACGGTTTTCCCGGTAAAGTCGAACTTCTGCCCGGTGGCTTCCATGTTGCGCAAAAAGTCTATGCCTGAAAAAATGTTCCCTGCATCGTCGTTTTCACAACCGATGCGGGTTCCTTTCTGGGAGCCGATGGCCAGGATTACCGAATCGTATTTATCTTTCAGGTCTTTATAGCTGAGGTTGTCTCCCAGTTTTTGGCCGTAATGAATTTTTACCCCTAAATCGGTTATTGCTTTGGTTTCTTTTTCAATGATATCGTTGGGAAGGCGGTATGGCGGAATACCATAGCGCAGCATTCCTCCTGCGTGCTTGTTGGCTTCAAATATTTCTACCTGGTGGCCTTCAATGGCAAGATAATAGGCAGCCGTAAGACCACCGGGTCCTGCCCCTATCACAGCAACTTTTTTCCCGGTAGAGGGTTTGGTCTGGGGAGAGAAAGGGTTGGAAGATTCCAGGTCAATATCCGAGGTATATCTTTTCAGGTAATCAATGCCAACGCCCAAATCTTCAACATAATTTCTGCGGCACACCAGCTCGCAGGGCCGTACACAAACCCTTCCGCAGATGGCCGGAAGGGGGTTGGTCTGTTTGATGATTTCCACCGCTTCACGGTGCATACCCTGGCTTATCATGGCAATGTATCCCTGCACATCTACTCCTGCAGGGCATTCTTCCCGGCAAGGGGCAACACAATCGGCATAATGGTTGGAGGCCATTAATTCCAGGGCAAATTTGCGCGACTTTTTCACCCTTTCGTTTTCGGTTTCAATGCGCATTCCCTCGTTGATTTTGGTGGAGCATGCCGGCTGCAGTCCCCGCATGCCTTCAACCTCAACCACGCATACATAACATGCCGAAAAAGGTTCAAGTCTTTCGTCGTTACAAAGGGTAGGAATCTCAATGCCCTGTCGGCGGGCAAGTTCCAGTATGGTTTCACCCTTGATTCCCTTAACAATTTTTTTATTGATGATTATATTGAGCTTACTCATTGTTTGATATTTTCAATTGAAAAAAACTGGTGTCAGCTGAGTTTAATGGCTTCGAATTTACACTTGGTGTAGCATAACCCACACTTGATACAAACATCCTGGTGGACAAAATGCACTTTTTTCTTTTCACCCTCAATGGCGTCAACGGGGCAGCCTCTTGCGCAGGCGGTGCAGCCTGTGCATTTTTCTTCGTCAATGGTGTAGGTAAGCAACAGCTTACAGCTTAGTGCAGGGCATTTCTTATCCCGGATATGGGCTTCGTATTCATCCCTGAAGTATTTTATTGTAGTGAGAACCGGGTTGGGCGCCGTTTGTCCCAGACCGCAAAGAGAGCTGTCTTTGATGGTTTCGGCAAGTTCTTCCAGCAGTTCAATGTCGCCTTCCTGTCCCTGGCTTTCGGTAATGCGGGTAAGGATTTCCAGCATGCGTTTGGTGCCTATGCGGCAAAAGGTGCATTTTCCGCAGGACTCCTTCTGTGTGAAATCCAGAAAAAATTTGGCAATATCCACCACGCAGGTGGTTTCGTCCATTACCACCATGCCCCCTGAGCCCATGATGGCCCCGGTGGCGTTCACCGAATCATAATCAACTTTGGTATGGGAAAGGTGCTCTGGGATGCAGCCCCCGGAAGGCCCGCCAAGCTGCACGGCTTTGAATTTCTTGCCTCCGGTGATGCCACCGCCCAGGTTGTAAATGATGTCTTTAATGGTTATCCCCATGGGAACTTCCACCAGGCCGCCATGGTTTATCTTCCCGGTGAGGGCAAATACCTTGGTGCCTTTGCTTTTTTCGGTGCCATGTTTGGCATATGCTTCCGGTCCCTCGAAAATGATCCATGGGATATTGACAAATGTTTCCACATTGTTGATGTTGGTGGGCTTTGTATACAGGCCGGATTCGGCAGGGAAGGGGGGTCTTCTTCTTGGCATGCCCCTTTCGCCCTCGATGGAAGCGATCAATGCAGTTTCCTCACCGCAAACAAAAGCTCCGGCCCCCTCCTTGATTTGAATGTCAAAATGAAAGCCTTCTTTCCCGAAAATATTTTTACCCAGGTATCCTTTTTCCCTTGCCTGTTCAATGGCAAGGTTCAGGCGTTTGATGGCAAGTGGGTATTCAGCACGGCAGTAAATATACCCTTCATCGGCACCGGTGGCATACCCGCAAATGATCATTCCTTCGAGCACTCCATGGGGATCGCCCTCCAGTATGGACCTGTCCATGAAGGCCCC
>SLRE01000070.1 GCA_007131125.1 Bacteroidales bacterium
CACGGGCCCCCTTCGTCATGATTGACACTTTGCCAAACGATATTCCTACAGCGCTCTTAGCAACCATGGTGCAGAGCTCGAATCCGCTGTTTTCGGGTTCCAGAAGCGTTGCCAAGCTACAAAAGCTTTTTCCACACGTGTATGCTGCTGCATCGATCGCGATTCGGCGCTGCCTTTGACACGCTGAACCGGGTAGTCTGTTGTGAGAATTCTAAAAAAAGCGCTTAATACTGCATTGCGGAGCGGGGGTTACGAACTGAGGCGAATACGGAGCCCGATCAACTTTCTCGAGGACTCTGCCGCATGTCCGCGCGCCCTGTATTGCCGGGGCGTGGAATCTTTCTTGGTTACCGTCCCATTGACCAAGATCAAAGACTCGAGGCTGATTCGCGCGTGGTCGACTGCGCTCAAGCAATATCCGGATGGTGGGCGAGTTGCAGTCCGACACGAATTGGAGCGGTACTTCGACGATGTTCAGCCACCGGACGTCGCAGGGGTATTGAAATTGCCCCCTAACCGTTCATGGCATCGCGGTCATCCTCTAAGTTGGGTTATGCCGTGGCAAACCAAAAAGCCGGAGGCGGCTCGCAAGGCCCGCATTGCTACGATGACAGCCGAGTGCAGGAGGTTTGGTTTTTCGGATTATTCGGAAGCCGATGGCTGGAAGGGATTCGGTCCCGTAAGCAACGCCCTGCTCAATGTCGAAACCGAGCGCCTGATCCAGCTCTATAATTCGCTTGAAAAGAATGGGTTCCAATCGAGCCACGGATTTACGACAGGGCGCCTCTATCTCGCTGGCCGGCAGTATCTCGTGTCGCCGGATGCGGGCTGGCACCGGATCGCCGCGATGATTGCGCTTGGTCATAACGCACTGCCTTTACGTTTTGTGCAGTCGGCGTCAAGTGTTGTTCGCAGGGAGGATGTTGCGTTCTGGCCAGGGGTGCAATGCGAGCTATTCTCGGAAGACGAAGCACTTGCGATTTTTGATCAGCTCTTTGTTCCCTACCAGTAGGAAACGGGTAGAGACCCTGGGTTTCCAGGAAGCAATTAGCCCGCTCCTGTTTAACGCTTTTGAAAAGTTAACCGAAAAAGAATTAAGTGGCTGAAAATCGAGCTAAGCGTTGATCTTGTTTACGTGTTTTCGCGAGCCTCAGTGGCAAAACAGCGTTTTCATGCAGGACCTTCGCGGCAAAGCTTCTCAATATACACGTAGCCTGGTGAGCAGATAAGCGATGAAAAGTGCAACCGTGCCGATGCCCGCGGACAAGATCCCCACTCAGGCGCAATTGATGTCGACGTGGACGGGTAATCCAGACAAGCCGCTAGTTACGGTTATCTGTCTAACGTACAATCATGAGCGTTTCATACGGAACGCCCTACACGGGTTCCTGATCCAGAGAACCACTTTTCCGTTTCGAGTGATTGTGCATGATGATGCGTCAACGGATCAGACGGCTGCAATTGTTCGTGAATATGAGCGACGGTTTCCGCGAATTATTCGAGGCATTTATCAGACAGAGAATCTCTACTCGAGAAAGATTGACCGGTCCCCTTATATTAAACCTCTACAAGACGGAGAGTTTATTGCCTGGTGCGAGGGGGACGACTATTGGACCGATCCGCGGAAGTTGGAAGAGCAGGTGCGCTATTTGTCAGACCACCCGGAGTGCGCGCTAGTTTGTCAGCCGCACATCAATGCAGAGTATGTAAATGGGAGACTTGTCTCCGTCGGGCTCGCGAAGGAGCGCGCGCTGACACTGACACGAATGTGTCGAAGATCGGCAATGGAGCACTTTCCACCCGAACTCAAAGGGCTTCCGATCGGCGACAGTGCCCATTTTTTCTTCCTCTCGACGCAGGGAAGAGTTATTCATTTAAGTGACCTATCTCCGGCAGTTCGGGTCATGCACGATGGCGGGGTAATGTCGAAGCAGCCGAGGATCGTCCAGCTGGAAAAGCAAGTCGCGACTTGGCAATCGATCAAGCGATATTATGAAGACAGCAGATATTCCCTGTTTCTTAGCGAAAAATTAACGCGCTTTCAAGCTGAGAAAGCCAAAGCATTGTCCTATGAGGCGCGGCCCGGATTTCGAAAGGTGGCTCATAGAGTTCAGGCTATCTATTATCGCTTACGATCGCTGTCGTACCGATTATTGTTAACCAGAGCGGCCGACATGCCTGACCAATGAAGCAGCGGTGCCTTGTTGTATTTATAGACCATCGTTCTTTGGGTCGAAAAGAGGCCGAAAGGCATCAGCGCGGGGTGCATGCCTCAATAGCGCTGACGCATGCCCAGCCAGAGTTCGCGATTGTTTTCGGAATCAGCTCAGGCGGGTTTGCGTTGGGCTGATAAGGTCAAATTTCTTGAGGATGTCTAATGCATTACGTATCTGCATATTACCATATTCCAAAAGAAAAATTGCCCCACATGGGTATCGCACGCTATATCCGTTTGGCGCCAGAAACTTTGCAGATGATCAGTGGTTTTCAGTTGTCGTTTTACTACGAAGAAGAGTTCGTGGCTACTTTGATACAAAGGTTGTGTGAGGATGTCGGCGTTTCTGTAGATCTCATTCGGTTGCCGCTTGCCGATCTGCCCAGACGCCAGGAAGCGATGAGAATCAGTCGCACGGCCAGCAAGAGCGTGGCGGAGTCGTTTGGTCGAACTCCTAAAGAGAAAGGAGTGGCTCATCTTCGTAATTTTGAGAACGACGGAAGCCGCGTGGAATACGAAGACAATCTCTCAGTTTGGTTGAGCAAGATCGATCTCGTCTTGAACGTCATTTCGACGCGTCATGTTGATGACTGTCCAGTCGCGTGGATCGATATTGGTTTATCGAAGTTCAATTTTATTCGAAGCAATTGGGCTTTTAATCATCTCTCGGGAAGAAATGATCGGGTTTTGCATTACGGCAGCCTTATGAAATTTCAGGGCAGACGTCTGCCTTTGAATGCGAGTTTTCTGCGAGCGTATCCAGCAATATGGCAGGACCTCTGCGGGCGATTCTCAGAGGCCCTGAACGGGCAGGAGAATTCGCGATATCCACATGATGAAGAGACGATTCTGGCTATGGTGGTTTGGTCTCGACCATGTCTTTTCGAATGCGCGGGCAAGCCGTTTGATGGCAAGTGGGGAAAAATGCAATATCTTTACAATCGGTTGCTTTATAGAAGGATACGCGCGAATCCTTGAGGAGAGGCGGAGGCTGCTAAAGTCGCTCCAACTGTGAATTGGAGAGTGTTTTGAATAGGCGGATCTTTACCTATTGGGCGCAAGGTTTAGATAAGGCGCCGAAAATGGTGCGCGCATGCGTGCACAGTTTTGAGAAACATCATCCAAGCTGGGAATTGTCGTTTCTTGATGATGAGTCAACCGTAATTGAAAGTGTGCCCATTCCCGAGGAGAAATGGAAAAAATTGAAGGTGGCTCATAGGTCCGATCTGATCAGGACGCAACTGCTGTTTCGTCACGGTGGCGTTTGGATCGACCCGACCGTATTCATTGTCGGTTCCCTGGACCAATGGCTGTCGAAATACATGGATTCGGGTCTGTTCCTATTCGACCGGCCGGGGCGCGACCGGCTCATCTCGAACTGGTTTATCGCGGCGGAACCCGGGAACGTTCTTTTGGGGAAGCTTTACGGGCGGTTGTGCCGGTATTGGTCGGAGAATGACTTCGATAATTTGGGTCGGCCGGAGTCGGAGCTTGCGGAGTTCGTCGCCCGGGCTCTCAATCGAAACCTGTTTCTTCCGCGCTTGTGGCTTCGCAAGCCTCTGATCAAGCTGCTGCGGACGGCGCCATATATGGTGTATCATTACCAGTTCGCCGACTTGGTCGCGCGAGACCGCACGTGCCGAGAGATTTGGAGGCGCACACCGAAGATCTCAGCCGACGGGCCGCACCGGCTCCTGAGATACGGACTGTTGAATCCGCTATCCGCTGAGCTGCGGGAGTGCATTGATGATGCCGATCCGCCGCTGTTCAAATTAACCTGGAAGTTGGGCTCGGACGAAATCCCGCCGGGGTCAGTGTTAGCGTGTCTTTTTGAAAGAAGTGTCCAGGACCATTCTTAAACGGTGTGCTATTGGACAGCAGGGGCTTGACATTGGCTGGGGGCCCGGTTTGCCCAGCCCTGCCTCAATTACTCTCCGGTACGCTGC
>SLRE01000056.1 GCA_007131125.1 Bacteroidales bacterium
AAAGGTTTATTTCTGCGGTGGAAAACCCAACCCCAACAGTAACCGGGTAGCTTCCCTTTTGGGTGATGGAAAGCCCCGACCGCATGGCAGATTTGCTTAAAAGGGTGGCTGCCAGCTGCACTCCTTCTCCCGCAGAGCCGCTCAATACAATGGACTTTGGCTCTTTCAGGTAATGTTTAAAGGATTTTTTTACTTCAGGGGTTTTATCAAGAAGGTTGCCGGTTTTTTTGCCCTGCTGATGGCTGAAAGTCCTGCGCTGATTGATCCATTCACCAACTTCTTTGCCGGAGGCAGCAACTATTTCCTGAAGTTTTCTTTTCGGGTTGAGTTTTACCCCGTAACTTGGGCAGATTTCCATAATCTCCACCAGTGAAAACCCTTTGGTGCCCAGTGCGATGGCCAGCTTATCGGAAATATCTCCAATACCCAGGATCCTTGATACGTAGCTTGCACCTGCTTTATGGGAAAGTGCGCAGATGTCGTAACCGTCAAAGGGATTGCCTTCAAATGACGTGGTGGTGCGGAATCCCTGGGGGGTAAGACCGCTAGTTTGGCCTCCCGTCATCCCGTAAAGCATGTTGTTGTGCACCACCACCGTCATGTTCAGATTCAGGCGTGCAGCTTCCATAATGTGCTGCAGCCCAATGGTAGAGCCTCCATCTCCAATGAATACCACCACTTTTTTTCCGGGGTTTTCAAGTCCGAAAGAAATTCCTGCCCCCAATGCAACACTTCGCCCGTGTAATCCATGCACCGTATGGGTGTTCAGGCATTTGTCTATTATTCCATGGCAGCCAATATCTGTTACCATGATCACGTCAAGGGGAAGATATCCCAGTTTTTCCAAACCGTTGACGGTATGTTTTGCAATCAGGTCGTGTCCGCATCCCTTGCAATAGGGCAGAGAACCGGTTTTTAATATTTGTGTGTTCATGATTTTACCTCCTTAATGATTTCTTCAGGGGTGATCATTTTGCCAATGCTACCAACAAAGTGAAGGTGAGCAGGCTTGTAGCGTCCGTAAATCAAATCGCCCAGCTGGTTGTTGATGGATTCTTCGGCAATTACTACCTTGTTGTAAAGATTGAATATTTCCAGGTAACCATCCGGAACCGGCAAAAGGGTCTTTGGAATGAGCAGGGATATTTTTTCCCCTTCTTCCCTGAGGGTTTTTACCGCATCCCTGGCGGCCTGTGAGGATATGCCATAAGAAACCAGCAGCTTTTGAGCCCCTTTTTGTTCATCCAGTTCATAAAACAGGTAATCCTTCATCTTTTCAACCACCTTCTCTTCAAGGCGGCGGGTGTTGTTCATGGCTTCTTCATTGGAATGCTGAAGGATGCCCTCCTGGTCGTGGGTTGAAGCATTGAAGCGCACCTGGTGCTTTTCCTGTGTCAGGGGAAGGAAATCCGGTACCAGGTCGGTGGGCTTATAACTTTTGTATTCGCAGTCGAGGTTGTAATACGGGTTTTCCTTTGGGGTAATGGAGGAAAGTTTTTCCATGTTGAAACTTTTCTGGGTCATTACCTCTTCCTTGGAGGTGAGCAGCACCACCGGGGTTCTGAGTTTTAGTGCCACCTCAACGGCCTTTTCAGAGAGCTCCCAGCAATCTTCAAACCCGGATGTGGCAAGTACCGGCAGGGGATGTCCTCCCGAAATCATTCCTTTGAGCAAAAGAAGGTCGCCCTGGGCACCGCAGGTGGCAGTTCCGGTGGCAGGACCCAAAC
This sequence comes from Bacteroidales bacterium, assembly GCA_007131125.1. Taxonomy (GTDB): domain Bacteria; phylum Bacteroidota; class Bacteroidia; order Bacteroidales; family UBA7960; genus PUML01. The sequence continues at coordinate 1,728 of SLRE01000056.1, forward strand.
GCTGTACCAGAACAATTACCATGGGCAACTCCATCATATAGGCCATATTTACTGATTCGATCATCAGGGCAAATCCCGGGAAGGAGGTAGCTGTCACAGGCAATTTTCCCGTGGCAGCAAGTCCTGACATCCATTGCAGGGTGGTGATCTCATCTGGTGCGGCCAGCATCAGGTCCATGCGCTGGCTGCCGTATAAATACAGCAGGTTTGCAGGGGTAATGGGGTATCCGATAAAGGCATCGGCTCCGGCCCTTGCCATGGATTCGATGATCAGGCGCGACCCATCGATCATTACCCTTTTTCCTTTATTTTGTTCGTGCATATACGACTCCTTTTTTGGTTAAGTTCTCTATTTCATGGTCTGAAAAACCAAGCCATTCTTTCAGTATTTTTCCGGTATGTTCCCCATAGTGGGGTGGAGGCGAAAGTTGCTGGCACTTCATGGGGTCGGTTGTATCAAAAGCCACCGATTTTACTCCCTTGATGTTCATCCCGTCATCATAATCTCCCTCCAGCATCATTTCCTTTGATTCGGGAACCTCAAAAACTTCCTTCATATTGAAGACTCCCCCGCCCGGGATGCGCTTTTCCGAAAGCAGCTGCAATATCTCATCCCGGCTGTATGCGGAGATGTGCTCCTGAATGATGGTGTTGATCTCTTTTTTGTTCTTTACCCGGTTCTGGTTTTTGGCAAAGCGCTCGTCTTCGGCGAGTTCGGGACGCCCCAGAGCTTTTATCAGTTCTTTGTATTGCTTATCGGTACCAGCGGCCAGCACAATTTCCTTTTGGTCTTTTGTACGGTATATGGTACCATATGGCACAATGTTGGGGTGGTCTGAGCCCAGCCGCTGGGGGATAGACCCGCCCACCAGCCAGTTTGTGGCCTGGTTGGCAAGGGAAGCAAGCCCTGCCTTAAAAAGGGAGGCCTCAATATACTGGCCCTTTCCGGTGCGCTCGCGATAGAGCAGGGCCAGCAAAATGGCTTCCTTAAGGTGGTGTGCTGCCAAAACATCCATCAAAGCTACGGGCATTTTTGTGGGAGGGCCGTCGGGGTTACCGTTCATATAGGTAAAACCGCTCTCTGCCTGTATGATGGCATCAAAGCCCGCACGTGGGTTTTTCAGCCCGTAACCGGTAATGTGTGAGTAGATCAGTTTCTCGTTATACTTTTTCAGGGTGGGGTAATCCACTTTCAGCTTTTCCGCAGCTCCCGGCTTGTAACTTACCAGAACGATATCGCACTGTTCGGCCAGGCGGTAGATGATATCCAGGCCTTCCTGCTCGCAAAGGTTAACGGCAAAGGAAGCCTTGCCCCAGTTTACACAGGAAAAATACCCTGAAATATCACTGTCGGAAGGCTCTTTGGGAAGCTTCCACTTGCGGGTGACATCCCCTTCGGTGGTTACATTTTCCACCTTCAGCACGGTGGCTCCCAGCTCGGCAAAAAACATGCCCACGCTCGGGCCTGCCAGCACACTGGCCAGCTCCAGCACTTTTATTCCTTTCAATGGGATTTGCTCATTCATGATTCAATGAATTTCATATTTTATTCTTCCGATGGAAGTTTTTTCGGCTTTCGTTTTCCAACCATGTTGCCGATGATAATAAACACCAATGCCGCGCCAATGGCCACATAAGTATTTTCAATAACCGGCAGGCCGATGTTTTTGGCAAGTATGTTAAGCAATACGGCAATGGTTCCTCCCATAAAGGCCAGGCGCACACCCTCAATGGTGATCCATCCCCTGGAATAAATACCCATAATGATCACAATGGCACCAATGGCCCGGATCCCGTAAGAAATATAGGCAGTGTCAAGAACCGCACCTGTGCCGTAATAAGCAAGGGGAATGGTGATAATATTGACGATGATCACCAGCTTGCGGGCGGTGGAAATCAGTTTTTTGTCCACTGCAGATTTATTGATCAAGCCGTGGTAAATGTCTTTGGTGGCAATGGTAACCACTGCAAAGTTTACCGGGCCTACCGTTGAGAGGATGGCCGCAAGAATTCCGGCCAGTGCTATTCCTCCAAGAACCGGATGAATAAATTCCGGGGTGGTCATCAGGGTGGGCAATACCATTTTCATCATATGGGGGTCGGCCAGATACGGAGCGGTGTCAAAAAACTGCCCGGTTTTGGCAATCAGCCCCAGCAATGCTACCATAATGCCAAAAGGTGCAATGATCAGGGATGACAGAATGGCGGCTTTTTTTGCAACTGAAGCAGATCGGGCGGCAAATATGGGTTGGATACTGGCCTGCCCGGCCATTCCTCCCAATACTCCTCCAAGGATAAGATTCCATGCATAGCCGATGCCCCCGCTAAAGGGATTGTAAAGATTGTCGGGAGAACCAAGCTCCACCATGCGTTCATGCAGGCTGGCAAAACCGTTTACATCGTTGAGCCCTATAATGGTGGCAGCCCCCATCCCAAAAAACATCACCACCACATGAATGATCCCGGTCAGCGCCAGTGCATGCATTCCACCAATGTAGGTGTAACCTGTGATGATGAGAGAGGAAATGATCACCGATTGAAGCCAGGGAAAGTCAAACATGGCGGAAATAACGCTGGCAGCAGTTTGCAACTGCACAAATGCCAGCACCACATAGGCAAATAAAAAGGCAATGGCGGAAATCGCCCTTGCCCTGCGTCCAAAAAGGTTTTCAAGCATTTCACTCACTGTATGCACGTTGTTGTCCCGGTAATGCCGGGCCACGGTAAACCCAATGATGATCATGCCCAGGGCGGTGGAAATATTATATAAAATGGGCTGCATGGTACCGGTTTCAAAGGCTTTTTCGCTGACCCCGATGGTGCTCATTCCCCCCAGCCATTCAGAAGCTACAACCACGGCACAGGCAATTACACCCAGGTTGCGACCGGCTATCAGGTAATCTGCTGCCGAGCGGCTGGCTACTTTTTTTGTTAAAAAAGAAATCAGGGTAATAAAGGCAAAATAAGCGATGATGATCAGTAAGTAAATGTTCATGAGATGATGGTTAGCGGTTATTTTCAGGGGGCTTCTGCCTCAAAGCGGCAAAATTATAAATTAACTTTCAATAACCAAAGGAAAATTCCCGCAGCCGGCAGAATACCATTACATCCCCAAAGAAAAAATATCGAAAAAACGTAAGGAGCAAAATCCCTGGTCCGGCTCAGGCTTTTCCGTTAAATATGGCACCCCCTGTGTTGTTATAACGGCTGCCGGTTACTGATGCAAGGCAGCTGGGTTCTTCTTGGGTTCGAAGCATCCCAAGAAATGCAAAAACAAGGGCCTCTTTAAAATCCACGATTTCTTCCGATGGAATGATTACTTCCACCTGCGGCTCAAGTTGGGATGAGATCCGGTCCATAAGGAAGGTGTTGCGGGCCCCTCCGCCTGTTACCAGCATTTTCTGTCCTTTCCGGGGGTGAATGCTTTGCCTGATCTGTATTGCAATATGTTCACAATAGGTATGCAATACATCCTCAAGAGGATAAGATTCTTTTTGAAGGATGTGCCATATATTCTGGTTCACCCATTCCTCACCCAGACTTTTGGGACCACTGCTTTGGTAGAAGGGGAGGGCGTTCAGTTTTTTCAGCAGGGAATTGCGTATTTTGCCCCTGCGTGCTATGGAACCATCAGGGTCATACTGAAGAAAGGGGCCTGTAGTTGAAACCCCATACTGGGCGGGAGGGATTTCGTTGCTGCGCACCAGCCGGTTTAATACAAAGTTTACCGGGCAAATGTCAAATGCCAGCCTTTGCGATGGGCCTTCAAAAGAAATATTGGCAAAACCGCCCAGGTTGAGGCAAAAATCATAGGCATGAAAAAGAAGCTTGTCTCCTATTGGAACAAGGGGAGCCCCCTGTCCTCCCAAAGCCACATCGAGGGAGCGCAGGTCGCATACTACTTTTTGGCCGGTTTCTGCTGCAATGGCTGCACCATTGCCCAGCTGAAAAGTGTAACCTTTATCGGGTTGATGGAATACCGTATGCCCATGGCTGGCAATGACACCGGGGTTTCGGATGCTGTGTCTTTCGAAAAAATGTTTCAGGGTCTGGCCGATAAGGTGACCGTATTCGTTGTGCAGTGCAATTAGTTCGCGACCGTTTGCTTCGGGAGCTTCCCGCAGTTTTTTTATCCATTGCTCCGGGTAGGAAACGGTTTCGGCTTTCAGTATACTGAAATTCCACAGTTTTCCTTCCTTCCGGAAAGCACAGAAGGCGATGTCCATTCCGTCCAGGGAAGTACCTGACATTACCCCTGTGGCAAAATACTCCATAACTTTTAAAGGTAGTTGGTAATCTTTTCCAGTTGAATGCCCCTGGAGCCTTTTACAAGGACCTTATAATTGTGTAAGGGATTTTTCTTTAACCACTGAACCAGCCCGTCAGCATCTTCAAATACCAATGCACCGGTATTCTGCGGGATGATATCGCTGAAGTGACTTCCCACAAAGATATTCAAATCGTAGTTTTGGTCCATTACCTTATTATAAATGAGCTGGTGTACTTTTTCCGCCTCTTTTCCCATTTCCAGCATATCTCCTAAAATGACAGCCATTTTTCCTTGTTTTTTAAAGTTGGAGAAATTCTCAATGGCGGCGATCATGCTGGTAGGGTTGGCATTGTAAGCATCCATTATCACCAGGTTGTTTTGGGTTTCCAGTACCTGCGATCTGCTGTTTTGTGGTTCATAGGTTTCCAGGGCTTCCCTGATCTGCGAAGTAGTTGTCCCAAAATACAAACCCATGGTAATGGCTGCCATGATGTTTTCAAAGTTATAGGCTCCCGTAAGCCTGGTGTTTACCTCTCCTTTGATGCCCCGGGCGGCCTTGCCAAAACCCCTTGTGGTTTCAAAGCTCAGGGATACAAAAGGAAAGTTATTGGTGAGCGCTCCTTTGCAGTGGTTGTCGGAACTGCTGCCATAATAAACAGCAGGTATTTCTTTGCCCAGTTTGCAGAGCAGGGGATTGTCGCCGGGGATGAATAGTTTACCACCATATTGCCGAATATAGTCAAACAGTTCCGATTTGGCTTTTGCAATATTTTCAACGCTGCCAAATCCTTCCAGGTGGGCTTGGCCAATATTGGTGATGATCCCGAAACCAGGACGGGCCAGCTGGCATAGTCCGGCAATTTCACCCTGATGGTTGGCTCCCATTTCAATTATGGCAATCTCCAGGGGCTCTTTAAATGACAACAGGGAGAGGGGCACACCAATATGGTTGTTGAGGTTTCCTTCGGTGGCAAAGGTTTTAAAAGCCCTGGAAAGAATAGAAAATGCCAGCTCCTTAGTGGTGGTTTTACCATTGGTTCCCGTTATACCTATTACCGGAATATCAAACCGGTTACGGTGGTAAAGGCTGAGCTGCTGCAGGGTTTGCAGCACATCATCCACCAGTATGCAGCGATGGTCGGTCTTGAAACGGGGGTTGTCGATCACGGCAGCTGCACTGCCGGCTTCCAGCGCATTTGATGCAAAACGGTTGCCATCAAAATTTTCGCCTTTCAATGCGAAAAAGATGGTGCCTTTGCCGGCTTTACGGCTGTCGATACAAACCGTAAAGTCCTTTTGTATAAACTCTCTGTGAAGTTTGGCGATGAGTTGCTGTTCCATGGGTTTATTCAATCTAAAAACCCCATCTGCCGCAAAAGCAGATGGGGTTTAATATTCAGAATCCCTCTTTTTATCTTTTTACCGGGCTTCCCACCCTTTCCATGGCGCAACGGAAGCCGATATCGTTGGTTGCTTCATTCTGATCAAGGAACCTTCTGTTTCCTGGTACGATCCAGTATACCCTGTCTCTCCAGCTGCCGCCTTTATAAACACGGGCTTCGTCATTGATAAGGCTTGTTGTGCCGTAGTCGTACATGATGTCGTCCCGGTCTTCGGCTTCTTCCTGATCATAGAACATGCTTGACATCAGGTCGCCATCGCGGTGACCAATGTTGTCCGCATAACGGTAGTTACGGCGGGTGGCATTTTCCTCAACGGTTACTTCGCGATAGATCATCCTGCCCTGCTCATCTTTGGGAACGGGATTTCCTTCTTCATCAAGCTCAAGGGTTTTAAATACATTACCCCTGAATGGGCGGAAACCTGCCACATCTTCGTGGGAAAGGGGACGGTAAACGTCTTTAACCCATTCGCTGACATTACCGGCCATGTTGTAAAGACCAAAGTCGTTTGGCCAGTATGCATAAACGGGAACGGTAATTTCACCTCCATCGTTCAGGTTGCCGGCTACACCCATCATGTCGCCGCGTCCTCTTTGAACGTTGGCGAGGAAGGTTCCCATGGTTCTTCTTTCGCTGCTACGTACGTTATGTCCGCTCCAGGGATACATTCTTCTTTCAACAACCCTTTCATAAACGGTGTTTCCAATCAGACCCAGTGCAGCAAATTCCCATTCTGCCTCTGTTGGCAGGCGGTAGTCGGGAAGCAGCAGTCCGTCTTCGCGCCTTACGCGGCGTTCGCCGGTACCTCTTGGGTCAAGATCTTCAAGGTTTTGACGCACAAGACCTTCGTATTGCCCTGCAAGGTATGCTTCGGTATTAAAGTTTCTTTCGTTCACCTGGTCGGGGTCCCAGTCAAGGATCCCTTCACGGATGAGGATCATTTCATTTACCCGGTCGGTACGCCAGCTGGCGTATTCGGTAGCCTGAACCCAGCTTACCCCAACAACCGGATAGTCGTGATAGGCCGGATGGCGGAGGTAGTTCTGAACGAAGGGTTCGTTGTAAGCCAATGGGTCGCGCCATACCAGGGTGTCTGGAAGGGCTTTGCGGTAAACCTCAGGATAGGTCTCTCCAAAAACCCTGTTGGTCCAGTAAAGGTATTCGAGATAGTCCAGGTTGCTGACCTCGGTTTCATCCATATAGAATGAAGAAACCGTAACACGGCGCGGCATATTGTTCCAGTCAAACATTACGTCCTGTTCGGTCCGTCCCATGGTGAAGGTTCCACCTTCAATAAATACCAGTCCGGGGCCGGTTTCCTGTTCCTGATGGGGAGATACATAAAACCCACCAGTCTGTGGATCGTTATAGAACCAACCGGTGGTACGTGATGCTTCTCTTTGGCAGGAGGAGAACAATGCTGCTGCTGCCAAAATAAAAACAAAACCTGATAAAAAACTTTTGGGATTCCTTGTCATAGCGGCGTTTTTTTAGAAACGTTACAAAAATAACTAAAAAGTTGGACAATTTAGTATACGTCTTTTCATATTTTTATCTTCACAATGTAAATTCAGTGAAACACTGATTTCGTGCGCTCCTTGCAGGTTTCCGGAAAATCCTGATAATGAATAGTCATAGCTATAGCCTATCCGGTAATTCTCCTGTTTTAGGCCCAGGAGAAAAATCAGTGAATCATGGAATTTCAGGTTCTGACGGAACCAGGTTCCGACCACAAACTGCTCAAAACCAGCATAAAAGCCATAATTGATACGGTAGAAATCACCCTGATTTTGAAAAATAACGTTGGGCGACACAAAAAATTCTTCCCGGGTGGGGGAATATCTTGACCTGCCAAAAGGGCTTAATTGCATGCCCACATGGGCGGTAAATTTCAAAGGTGTGCGCTGATTGCCAAAAAAACTTTCCTCGGGCCGGTTCAGGTGGTGGGCGGCAATGCCCCCGTAAAACCTTTCGCTATAAAGCAAAATGCCTGTGGCGAAGTTTACCGAATGCTTGTAGGTTTGATCCGGAGGATCTTCGGTTTGCGGCAGCGTCTCTCCGGTAACCGGGTCAAGCTGATCAGCAAAAACCAGCTTATCCCAGCTCAGGTCTTTGCGGTAATAACCGGCCTGGGCCCCGAAATTCAGATACAGGTCGCGACCGGCCTGCAAATGATAAGAATAAATGGTGCTCAGGTGATTGCGCATTACCAGACCTCCCTGATGATCACTGGTAGCCAGAAATCCGATGCCCCCCGATACTCCCCGGAAATAATTATCATAGGAGAAGTTAAAGGTGCTGAAAGTACCAAAATCGGGATAAGGCTGATTGCGGTAATTGAAAACCAGCCGGGTGCAATGGTCCGTTCCGGCAAAAGCCGGGTTCAGATACATTGGAGAGGAAAAGAACTGTGAAAAAATCGGATCCTGACCACGTGCCTCCTTTGCGTAAAGGGAAACCATGGTCAATACCATACCATATGTTATAATGTGAATTTTCACAGTTAATTGGTCTTTGTCATTATCTTTAACGAATTTTTTTTGGTATTGTTACAACCCCCCAAAAAAACCCTTTTTCCCATTGAAAGAATATTGATATTCTCGCAATATTGAAGGAAATATCAAAGGATTCTCTGAAATTCCGGGCCTAAACCATAAAATATCGACCATGGTTTGGCGTTACTAAACAAGATATCCCATTGGCTTGTTAGTTTGAATAACCCACTCTGTTATTCAGCTTTTGGTTTATACATTATATATTACTTTTGCATGCCGGATTGTTGATTTTGTGTGTTTGAAAATATCCGGGAAAAAGTTGGTTTCTTTTTTAAGTCTGTTTTTCCCTGTTATGGAAGTACCGGCTGGTTCATGCCAAAAGAGTTAATTTAAGGATGTCTTTATTTATCCAATACTTGTGGGATTAATGCGCTGAAAATGAAAATTTTTAAATACGCTTTCCTCTCTTTGTTCCTCTGGGCGTTTTTATCCGGTATGATTTATGCCGGGAACGGCCCTGCCAGGATTTCACTTAACTGGTCAGGTGTTGACCAATTACCCTTAGATACCAATATTTACCAGGATATCATTAAGCTTGATGATGCCTTTTATACAGACACATTGCCCGGGATACCGGTATTTTCCTACAATGCTCCAAGCCGGGTACCTCTGTATAAAGACAGGTTTGAGTTCAGTGACAAGGTTTTTGAGCCGGTAAGTGAAGCCGAAAGAGCGCTGATTGATTCCGCCGGATATCGTCAAACAGAGATACAAATCCATACCACCAGCCAATCCTCCAGGAAACAGCATTTCTCGGGTTTTTATTTTGTTCCCATTCGTTACAATGCCAGCTCAAATTCATTTGAAAAACTGGTCAGTTTTACCCTGAACAAAACTCCGGAATTTGATTTACAGCAAAGTTCGGGGCCCGTTCACGACTATCCGGAAAAATCTGTCCTGGCCGAAGGAAGCTGGTACCGCTTTTGTGTGGAGGAAACAGGTATTCACCGCCTTACTTATGAAGACCTCGAAGAGCTGGGCGTAAATACTTCCGGTCTGTCAAGGGCCGATATCAGTATATTCGGTATAGGGGGCGGCATGTTGCCTGAAGCCACGGATGCCTTCCGTTATTCAGACCTGGTTGAAAATGCCATTTATGTCACCGGTTCTTCAGGTGGAACATTTGGCAGCGACGACTACATTCTTTTTTACGGGAAGTCTCCCCACCAGTGGGATTACGACCCCCAGGCCGGAATATTCCGTCATGAGGTTCATCTTTACTCCGATCAGAACTGTTATTTCCTTACCACCGACCAGGGCAGCGGCAAAAGGATCAGCTCACAGCAGAGTGTATCGGCCTCTGCTACCCACAACGTAAATAAATTTCAGGACTTTGCTTACCATCAGCGCGACCTTACCAACCTGATCAACAGTGGTAGGGTTTGGTTCGGGGAAGTTTTTGATGCTACCCTCAGCCGGAGCTTTTCCTTTAACTTCCCTGATCTGGACCATACTACCCAGGCACATATTACCACCTACCTTGCTGCAAGGGCTTCTGCAGCTTCCTCTTTTACTGTTGCTGCCGGCAGCGGCCAAATGTCCGCCCAGATAGGCAGTATCAACCCCACAAACCAAACCGGTAACTTTGCCCGGTATTCGGTTGATGAAATGTGGTTTTCTCCTTCCCAGGGAAACAGCCTGCAGGTAAATATAACTTATAACCGGCCTTTTGCAGGTGCCAGGGGCTGGTTGAACTATATTGCTGTGAATGTAACCCGCCAGTTGCAATTTAACGGCCCCCAGATGGGTTTCCGTAATACAGAGGTAACAGGAGCAGGCAATGTTGCACAGTACACCCTTGGCAATGCCGGCAACCAGGTTACCATATGGGATGTTACCGACCGCTTCAATATCCGCTCTCAGCAGGCAAGCCTCAATGGCAGCAATCTGCAGTTCAGGCTTCCGGCCGACAGCCTGAGGGAGTTTGTGGCCTTCGATGGAAGCAGCTTCTTAACCCCTGAGCTCAAAGGGCAGGTGGAGAATCAGAACCTCCATGGCCTGGAATATGCCGATATGATTATTGTCAGCCCCGAGGATTTTTTGCACGAAGCCCGGCGCCTTGCGGATTTCAGGAAGGATAATGACGGGATCAGCAGCCTCATTGTTACCCCCCGTCAGGTTTACAACGAATTTTCTTCGGGTACGGTGGATATTACCGCCATCCGCAACTTTATGAAAATGTTTTACGACAGGGCTTCCCATAAGGGAGAACTGCCGAGGTATCTCCTGCTATTTGGCAATGGTACTCTTGACAACAGAGGTATTCTTGGATATGGAGGAAACTTTATCCCCACTTTCCAAACTCTGTCTTCTTTTTCACCATCCAATTCTTATATGACAGACGATTATTTTGGACTGCTTTCCGATGGGGAAGGAGAGGGGGCTGTGGGCCTGCTTGATATTGGCATTGGGCGCATGCCTGTTCGTTCACCCGAAGAAGCTGCAGTCATAGTTGATAAACTGATCCGTTACGACAAAAGATTTCCCGGTATGGAACCGGGTGGTGATAACATGGAATATGTCGGCACCATTTTTAATTATGCCGACTGGAGAAACATGGTAGTGCTGGTGGCCGATGACGGGGATAACAACCGGCATATTAATGATGCGGAAAATCTTTCCGCTCTTATGGAAAACATGGAATCTCCTTTTAATCTTGAAAAAATCTATCTTGATGCCTATGAGCAGGTAACCCTTGCAGGCGGCACCCGTTATCCTGATGTTAATAAAGCCATAAACAAAAGGGTAAACAAAGGGGCATTGCTTATCAACTATATCGGGCATGGGGGTACCCAGGGCCTTGCCCATGAAAGGGTACTGACTTTTGAGGATATTGCCACATGGAATAATTACTACAATATGCCGGTGCTGATGACTGCCACCTGCGAATTCAGCAGTTTTGATCAGCCCGACCCGGAAAACTTGTCGGCCGGGGTAAGGATTTTCCTTAAACCCGATGGAGGAGCTGCTGCCCTGTTTACCACCACCCGCCTGGCATGGGCAAGCACCAACTATGTGCTGAACGAAAACTTTATGGAAATTGCCTTCAGCAGGGATGAAGATGGAGAAAGACCCCGCCTTGGCGACCTGATCCGAAAATCTAAGGTGGAAAGCCATGGGAGTCTCGACCCTTTCAGGATCCGGAATTTTGTGCTCCTTGGCGACCCCTCCATGCGCATGGCCTATCCCGAATACAAGGTGGAAACCGAAAGTATGACTGACTCCATCAGGGCTTTCCAGGAAGTTACTGTTTCCGGTTTTATTACCGATGAGCTTGGCAACCCTGTGGATGATTACAATGGGATCATTTTCCCTACCGTTTATGACAAAAAAAGCAACTACCAGACTTTTGGGCATGATGCCGGCAGCCACCCGAAAGAATTTGCCATGCATGATGCCATGCTTTACAAAGGAAAGGCAAGTGTGGTAAACGGGGAATTTACTTTTTCCTTTATGGTACCAAAAGATATTGCATACAATTTTGGCCCGGGAAGGATCAGTTATTATGTTGACGACGGCTCCATTGACGGCCATGGAAGCTTTACCGGCTTCAAGATCGGAGGTACCCTCGATGATTATGAACCCGACAACACCGGACCGGAAATTGACCTCTATATGAATGATACCACCTTTGTTTCCGGCGGTACTACCGATGAAAACCCCATTCTGCTTGCCATGCTTCGGGACGAAAGCGGGATAAACATTACCGGGCGCATCGGGCATGATATTGTGGCTTATCTCAATGAAGATTTTTCCAGGCCCATTGTGCTCAACGACTTTTTCCAGGCCGACCTGGATACCTATAACAGCGGCCGGGTGGTTTATCCCTTCTCCAACCTGGAAGACGGCAGGCATACTATATCGCTCAGGGCATGGGACCTGCACAATAATCCGGCACAGGCCTCCATAGATTTTATTGTGAGCAGCAGCGGTAAACTTACCCTGCAGGAATTGATGAACTACCCCAACCCTTTCAATCATGAAACGTATTTCAGGTTTAAACACAATCACCCGTTTTCGGAGCTCGATGTGCGGATAGAAATTTATGATTTGCAGGGGAGATTGGTAAGGTCTATTAAAAAACAGGTGAATACACCTGGTTTTCAATCCACACCCATCCGGTGGGATGGTTCCAACCAGTCCGGAACCCCTTTAGGGAACGGGATTTACGTGTATCGCCTTACAGTAAGTACACCCGACGGTTTGCATTCCAGGCAGTCGGAAAAACTGGTTATTATGCGGTAGGAGGTTAATGCGGCTGCTGCAAAAGGATAAACCGCAGCAGAACCTACAATATGTAAAACTATAATTCGTTATATTTGCGGATCATTTTTCTTTGTTTTTTTTGCATTTAACGCTTTTTCCAGATAGGATAACAATTAATAAAATTTAATCTAACACATTTTTCGATGAGATCAATTATTTCTTTGGTAGTCCTTAAAGGCTTCCTGTTGTTTATGGTTCCAAATGTTTTTGCCCAGGAGGATGCAGATTATGGTGATATTCTAGGGCAGGGTCGTGTGAATACCATCACTACGGCCGTACCCTTTTTAATGATCGCCCCTGATGCCAGGGCCGGTGCTTTAGGTGATGCCGGGGTGTCCTCTTCTCCCGATGTTTACTCTATGCACTGGAACCCTGCCAAATATGCTTTTGTGGAACAGGAAATGGGGGTTTCCCTCAGCTATACCCCATGGCTGCGTGCCCTGGTGGACGATATCAACCTGTCATACCTCAGCGGTTTTCGCCGCCTTGACGATCTGCAAACCGTGGCCTTCTCCCTGGTTTACTTTTCTCTGGGTGATATCAACTTTACAGATGATGTTGGAGAATACATGGGAACAGTTCGCCCCAACGAATTTGCCGTGGATGCTGCCTACTCCAGGAAATTAGGAGACAACATTTCCGGTGCCATTGCTTTGCGCTATATTTACAGCAACCTTACCCAGGGACAATTCGTGCAGGGTGTGGAAACCAAACCCGGCATGGCATTGGCAGCCGATGTGGCCGCATACTATCAAAGGGAACTCAACTGGGATACCCCTACTTTGTTTGCAGCAGGGGTCAATATCTCCAACATTGGAAATAAAATTTCCTATACCGACGATATCAATGCCGATTTTATTCCCATTAACCTGAGGATCGGACCTTCCATTACCATGGAACTGGATGATTTTAACACCATTTCCTTTATGCTTGACATGAATAAGCTGCTGGT
>SLRE01000047.1 GCA_007131125.1 Bacteroidales bacterium
GATCCTTTTTGAGGAAGGAAGCAGAACCAAAAGGCTGCAAATAACCCGCTAAGGTAATTTTTTTCTTCATAGTTCGGTTTCCAACAGGCTGCCTCCAGGTTTTGAGGCGGCCTGTTTTTTTTATGAAGGGATATGGTGTAATCATACCCTGTGGGGTCAACTTGCAGGCATGAAGAGTTTTGCTTAGCCTGACTCAATATTGCTGTATTCAGGTGTTAATAATTTGAATGAATCGGTCAGACGCCTGTCCCGTTCTTGCGGGAGAACTTCACAATTAACTTTTCTCTGCTGAATAACCCTCTGTTTTTCAGAAAATCATACCCGGTTTGTTTAATTCTTAATCACAGAAATTTCATGTGTTTCCCCTTTGGTTCAAACAGCTATACGAAACACGAATGAGATGGTAGCTTGCAATACGGATTATCCATTCAAAACCTTTCACCTTTTTCCATATATTTGTTATTTCGTCTTGATTTTCACCTCTTCTGGCTGAAAGGTATTTGAACCTTTGTTTTAATGTCTTGTTTTTTAAGATTATAGTACCAAAAAATAATATTATGAAAAAAGCAGCATACCTTATCCTCTTGGTTTTATTTCCTGTGGCACTGTTTTCGGCAGAAACAGGAATACGTTTTGGACCGCGTCCTCCCATTGACCTTGCCTCAGTTCCTTCGGAGGCCTATGAATACGACCGGTTTCGCATTCGTCTGAATCCTTTATCGATAGGGCCTTTCGGGGATTTACCCGGGCCGGGTCAATTCGGAGTCAGTGTGTTTAACATTCAGGCCGTTGACCAATTGGCAGCTGCTGTCAATGTAACAAAGATTGCTCCTACTTTTTCAAGCCCGGCCCTTGCTGAACAGTATTCCTCAAGGCATCAGGCATGGGGCCTGCATCTTTGGTTCGACCTGCATGTCAGTCCTGAGCAGGACATCACTTCTGTTATTCAGATGTTCTTCGACCTGGAAGAGGTAGATGTGGCAGAGCCTGTATACCTCAAGCAACTCGTAAGCGGAGAAGTTTTCGAATGGGATGAGGATGCTTTCCTTATCCCCGCCAAGGATAATGGTGAGGGATGGTTTCCCAACGACTCTCAGTTTGATAACCAGTGGCACTACCATAATACAGGGCAGACAGGAGGTACTCCCGGTGCCGATATCCGGATGCCGCAGGCATGGGATATAGAAAAGGGAGATTCCACAATACTCGTGGCAATTATTGACGACGGAATCCAGTTTGATCATCCTGACCTGGAAGCCAACATGTGGGATGGTATCGGATATAACTTTGTCAACAACAGCCCAAACGTTGTGCCTGGCAATCATGGTACACACGTAGCAGGTACTGTGGCCGCCGTTTCCAACAATGAGGGGGGAGTTGCCGGTGTAGCCGGTGGATCGGGTGCCGGCGACGGTGTCAGGCTGATGTCAGCCCAGGTTTTTCAGGGTTCCAACTCGGGGGGCTTCGCCAATGCCATGATATGGGCTGCCGACAATGATGCAGCCATATCGCAGAACAGCTGGGGGTACACATCACCCGGGGTATTTGAGCAGGTGGTGCTGGACGCCATCGACTATTTCAATGCCAATGGAGGTGGAGATGTGCTTGACGGGGGAATCACCATATTTGCCGCGGGCAACTCCAACAGCTCCGGCCAATGGTACCCGGGCTTTTATGAGGGAGCCATGTCGGTGGCTGCCACAAACCATAATGACCAACGCGCAGCTTACTCCACTTACGGGGAGTGGGTTGACCTTTCAGCACCGGGCGGGGAGACTACAGTGGCCAATAACCGTGGTGTTCTGAGCACGGTGACAGGCTCAAACTATGCATTTTACCAGGGTACTTCCATGGCCTGTCCCCATGTTAGCGGCGTGGCAGCCCTGGTGCTATCAAAAGCTCCCGGCCAATTTACTAATATGGAGCTTTGGGACCTGCTGGTTACCACCACCGACAATCATTACGGTGTTAACCCTGGCTTTATCGGGCAGCTGGGCAGCGGCAGACTCAATGCATTCAATGCACTGCTTGAAGTGGATAACTACCTGATAGGGCTTATTAACCCGACTGAATTCGTTGCTGATGCTACCGGTACGGAAGAAGTGGAATTAAGCTGGACGCCCAATGCAGACCAGGACCCGGTATTGCTGGCTTATAGCGATGAAATGTTTTTCGGAACCCCGGAGGGCGATTATGAACCGGGTGATACGATCGAAGGAGGCGGTATTGTGTTGTACGCCGGTGCAGAATCCACCTTTACGCATAGCGGGCTGGAGTCAGCTACAAGTTATTTTTATCGCATTTGGAGCCGCAAAGATGACCTTTATTCTACCGGAAGAATGCAGATGGCCACCACCTGGTGCGATCTTTTCGTGTTGCCTTTTGAAGAGGATTTCGAAAACCCAGAAGTACCGGTATGCTGGGAAACTATTGCCGGCTCAGGTGGTAACTGGCAGGTGGGGAGCTTCCCCGAGGGCCTTAATATTGACGGGAATTATGCCTATTCAGGCTCTGGCCTGAACTTCGGAGGACAGAATGCCTCACTTGTATCCCCAATTATCGACATGACGCAGTTCGAAGATGTCACCATTTCCTTTAAACACTATTTCCGGGGTGCCTTCCTTGGAGGTTCCAGTGGTGTTTTTTCCTATAGCCTGGACAATGGCAGTTCCTGGGTCAATGTGGAATCGTGGTCATCTACCACCGCCAATCCTGAAACTTATGAGGTCACTATCCCCGAGCTTGATGGAGAACCGATGGTAAGGTTTCGCTGGAACTTTTCCAGCGGGCTTTTAGGGTACTATTGGACTATGGGTGAATTGTCCGTTACGGGTAATGCCCTTGAAGCTCCTGAAATATTCATCGAAGAAGATGAAATTGTGATAGAGCTGGAGTCAGGAGAAACTGAAGAAATGAGTCTTTCTCTGAGTAACCATGGAGATGCCATCCTGGAAGTAACCGACATCTTTGCGGAGTATCAGCAGGAAGCCTCAGACTTTATTGAAATTTCTCCCACTTCTATGTCCCTGGAGCCAGGAGATGAGGAGAATGTTCATTTCCTTTTTGACGCAACATCCCTGAACGAAGGCAGCTATTCCGCCAGTATTCATATCCTTTCCAACGATCCTTTCCAGCCTGAAATTGAAATTCCCGTAACGGTGGTGGTATTTCAGACCCTGCCGGAAACCGTTGCAGAGATCATTGGCGAAAGTGCAGACCATACTGTCCTGACTGACGCACTCATTGCAGCCGGCCTGGTGGATGCCTTAAGCGGTGAAGGACCCTTTACCGTTTTTGCTCCTACCGATCATGCATTCAGCCTTTTGCCCGACGGAGTATTGGATGACCTGATGGATGACCCTAATGGAGCGCTTACTGACATTCTCCTTTATCATGTTGCGGAAATTTTTGCGCTTGCCGATGACCTTTCAGATGGGCAGGAAGTAACCACCATGCTCGGTAAAGATCTGGTCATAACCATTGATGATGAAGGCATTTTTGTCAACGATGCCGAAATCACGGTTTTTGACCTGGAAGCCGACAACGGTGTCGTTCATGTGATTGACAAGGTACTCATCCCGGTAGATGATGAAACCACCGTGAATGACCTCACCGGAAACAACCCCTTGATACGGTTGTATCCCAACCCGGCCAATGAGTCCGTTACTCTTGATATCACCTTAATCCAACCTGAAAAGGTTGTCATAACGGTTTATACCCTTACCGGGGAAAAGGCCATCATGCAGGACTTCGGCGTGCTTCCCGCAGGTTCACACAGCCTTACAAAAAGTCTTGGTGGATTAGGCAGAGGAATACATATTGTAAACATTGAAACAGAAACACGACTGGAGAACCTAAGGTTGCTGGTCGTTCCATAAAGGGCGGCACAAGTTCATTTATGCCGCTGGTCTTAAAGGGACCCTGGCTAATTTTTCAGAATTCCTGAAGTGGTATGGTTATATTCTTCATGTATTGCGATCCTTGCAAAAACAGGTGGCCTCAAGGCGGCCTGTTTTTTTTATTATACCATAAACCTTGCTTTTTCTTCTGGTGGGTAAAGAAAAACGGAAGCCGGGAGAGCTTCCGTTTTTCACTAAAAAAAACTACTACTTTATGAAGAGAATAAGGCAAAGATACCCTGAATAAAGCCGC
>SLRE01000144.1 GCA_007131125.1 Bacteroidales bacterium
AGATAACATGATGGCATCTTCGATTACCATTACCCCATTTACAAATACCGATACAAAACTACCGCCTCCCCAGTTCCAGTGATCAAAATCATCCTGTAAGGCAAGCTGATAGGTCCCGGTTACGGGAGCCATCACACCTTCAAGTACTTCTGCCTGGTATTCATAAAAGCGAACAATGAAAGGCTCGGTTTCAGCAGGGGTTTGTTCCTGCCATCCAATTCCTTCAATAAACTTCATAGCTAAGCCATAGAAAACAAATTCCTCAATGGTATTGTCCACCCCAAAGAAATTGTCTGCCACCTCATAGTCAATTCCGTAATCAGCATCCAACGCACCGGTAGCTGCTGACCCTCCATCGTAATAACCCTGGTAAAACAACAAAGGCAATACTTCAAGAGCCACATTAATGGTTTTGTCCTGGCCGTCAACCGTAAACTCAACTGTTTCTGTGGTATAACCTAATTTGGAAATGCTTGCAAAATAGGATCCGTCAATCAACTCGAAAACGGCTTGCCCGTTGAGGTCGGTTAAAACTGAGGTTGCTCCTTGAATTTGAACCAAAGCACCTTCCACCGGGTTTTGCTCCATTGTGGATTCGGTTACAATGAAAGTTGCTTCATATCTCTCAGGAGGCTCTCCAACCAGGATATTATCGATATACCAAAAATTGATATTGAAGCTGTTTCCCTCAAAAACAAAGGCCACGAAAAATTCTTCCCCTTCAACACCGTCCAAAACTAAACTCAGCTCGGTTGGAGGAATATCTTCTCTGCCTGGAAGCGAACGATCATTATTATTTCTGTCTTTGTTTTCTTCAACAGACAATACCCATTGGTCAGCCCAGGTTTCTCCATCAAGAGAAGTCTGCACCTTTAAAGTATACCCTCCACTATAGTCGTTCACGCTGTGCATGAAAGTCAGGGTTACTTCTGTTTCTCCGGTAGCATCCAGAGGAGGAGTCATTACACGGAAAAGGTCTGTTGCAGAAGGAGTCCAGCTGAAACGAAGTTCGGGTGCTGCTCCTCCGGCATTGGCTGTATTCTGCACACTCCAGTTGGTGTGTGTGCGGAACCAGTTAACAGGCAATTCTCCGGTAGGTACCCCTGTAAAATCCTCCAGGTAGGGCAATCCCAGGGCAGCAATTGGGGAGAAGTGGGCCCTTACCGTGTGGTCGGTATCCATAATAATGCTGGTTATGGAAGCTTCCGGATCAACCACTGCACCGGTCCAGTGACTAAACTCCCAGCCTTGGGCAGGAAATGCAGAAAGGGTTACTTCTTCATCCAGCAAATAATTATGGATGCCCACCTCAGGGATTACGCTTCCCATGCCTTCCGGCTCTTCCATGGTGAGGGTATAGGATTCCAGGGAAACAAAAATGGCCTGCACATCCACATCAGAAGTAATGGTAATGGTAGTAGAAGCCTCATCTGAATAAAAGTCACCATTTACTTCCCATCTGTCAAATTCCCAGGTATGGTCGGCAGCGGCTTCCAGGCTCACTTCGGTATTTTCCATGAACAGATGGTCACCTACTTCGGGTGTAACGGTACCATTGCCGACAGGCTCCATCATGGTCAGGGTAAAGGTATCAAAGTTTCCCACCATCACATGGTCTACATAAATCCAGTTAAAAACTGCATTATCTTCCGGAGTAATGTAATAGTTAAACACCAGGTGCATTTCACCGTTTAGGCTACTGATATCTACAATATGATTTGACCATGAACCTTCGAAGGGAATGACCTGGAGCAAAATAGCATTGTTGTGCAGGTCATTAACATTGTCATAAACCTGGTCAACAGCCAGGATGCGCATGTTTTCCCTGGTTCCGTCGGGAGCCATACTAGACAAACCATAAAAGGTCAGCATCTGTGCTTCGGGGTTATCCATATCTATTAAAGGAGTGATAAGCCATTCATCGGCCAGGTTGCCTGAGGCAGCTCCCTGGTAAGATCGTGCCGAATGGGTACCTGTATAGGAATGTACGCTGCTTCTTTCCCAGTATGATCCTGAAATTCCGTTGACCCATGTCCAACCGGCGGGAGGAAAGTCTTCTTCCTCAAAATCCTGAAAGTATGGGAAATCCGTAATGGTTGGATCATCCATTGTTTCAAAGGTCCAAATGGGGCAACCTGTTGCTTCCCCGGCTGTGTTGTAAGGAATCACTCTCCACTGGTAACCGGTATTGTATTCAAGGGGCAACTCAAGATTATAGGAAGTTACATTTCCTAAATCAGTGCGGAATTCAATGTTGAATGGGTTTAAAGGGTTTATTCCGTCCCCTATGGAAATAAGGTAACCGGTTGCAACAGCACTCCCTGTCCATGAAAAAGTGGGGTTGCTGGAAACATTTTCAGCCAGGTGGGTTGGAAAAGGATTGGTTGCGCATGGTGGGGGTTCGGTCAGTTCGCCGCCCCAGAGCTCAAATGCCATATCGTAAGCCAACTGATCCCTGGTAAAGCTATTATTGCCATTGAAGCTGAGAGAAGTCCTGGAAACCATGCCGCGGCCAAAGGTTTTGTTAGCGGTTAAGCGTTGCCAGGATACACCATCCCCCTCTTCTGAGTTCAGCCATAAAAACCAGGTACCTGAGCCATTGGGTGCATCAATTTGTGCCGATACCCATGCTTCCTCCAGGTCAACAGGGGCATTTAGGGTCGCAGTGAATTTATATAAGGTATAATCCCCGCCCCATATCGGACCAACTGATTCGACATCAGCCACAACAGCCTGTGAGGCCAAAGGGTTTGCCCAGTCGGGTTCCAGGGTGATCAGTTCACCACCTGGAGCAATGCCTGTTGGTGTACTTGCACCCGGGTTATCCCATGTTCCCCCATCTTCAGCAATTATGTTTTCATCGGGGTCAATGATGGCATAATAATTTTCATAGGCCCAGCTTCCCGGGGTGTAAACCGTGGATATTTCATCTCCCTGATTGGCTTCAAAATCATGATATTCCGGGCCAGGACCACTTGGTAGGGTTAGGTCGACCAATACGGGTTCGCCGTTGATGAAAACTGTGACCAGGCCATTGTTCCAACCGTCTCCATAACTGTCCAATAGTGCGATTTGATAAGTTCCTGTTGTTGGTGCCAATAAACCTTCATTAATTTGCTCTATGTAGTCATAAAAACGTAGAGAAAATGGTTCGTTATCATCAGGTACCTGCTCCTGCCAACCCACTCCATCAATAAACTTAAGGGTTAACCCATAAAAAATAATTTCCTCGATGGGGTCATTTAGCCCCCAGAAATTATCAGCCACCTCATAATCAACTTCACTGTCAGGATCATAGGCGCTGGTTGCTGCCGTTCCCCCATCATAATAGGGTTGCTCGAAAAGAAGATCAAAGTCCTGGGCCAGGGAAAAAGAGGCACAAAACACGATCGCGGTAAAAAATGTCAGAAATTTTTTCATAAGTGATGAGTTTTGGTAAATAATCCATTGTTTTTTTGCCGGGCACCGGGGTGTGTTCAACCCTCCTGCTTTCCTCCCGATAGCTTCATGAATGGCTTTGGTGTTTCCGGCAAGACCAGAATTGCTGGTTTTTTCGGCTTTTCCCCATAGGCAATGTGTTTTGTTCTTACCAGGTTTTTCGGCAAAAAGACCAGGAATCCAACTTCACATATTCCAGTCTTTGTTGAAGCAGACCATTTGGAAAAAGAGAAACCCTAGTCAGTTTTGATGATAAACTACACTCCTGAGAGGCAATACCCGGAATTGGCTTAAAAAGAAAGTTTTAACGCAATCGGTTTCCGGATATCTATCCGGAAAGGAGAATTCAGCCTGAGCGGTTCTTAAAGAGGTGTGAACCATAGGCCGGCAGCCATCATACCAGGGGAGGTAAAATTGCTAACCTAACGGGCATTCCCGTTTATATGCCCCGGCAATTCCAAATAGGTATGACCGGAACATTATCTTCTCCGGGGAGGAGGAGATAACAAAGGCGGTTAATAGCCGCTAGCAGGGTAATTTAGGGAGGATACTTACTTTGATTTTTTAAAAACACAAACTGTTTTTAATAATCCAATTAAAAAAATAACTGTATTTTAATCATCAAAAAACGGTTTGGCTTAAAAAACAAAAGAAATAACGGACTAAATTATGAAAAAAATTCAAAAAATCAAAAAAAAATCGATAAAA
>SLRE01000300.1 GCA_007131125.1 Bacteroidales bacterium
ATATCTGCCTTATGCATTTTAGATGGGTTGCAAAATTTTCATTTTTGATGGATTTCCATATCAAATCGTCACCAATAAAAAACTCTCTAAAAAAGAATAATATCAGGCTTTACAGACGATTTAAGATTCATTTAAGTGGACATTAGTGAAATGTTATCTGAACAAAACAGCCATCCTGGAAAAAAAGAATTTTTCGCGATAAAGATGATTTTATCAAAGGTTGGAGTTAAAAGATAAAATTGGCCAGGAAGCTGAAGGCAGCCACAAACATGAAAATACCTCCAAAAATCCCTATTCTTTTGGCAAAGGGCAATCCGAAATTTTTTCCGGCCACCATTCCCCCAAGTGTAAAAACGAAAACGCTGAAAATAATCAGGCCCGCAGCCATAAGGAATGGTGTTCCGGCAATGCCAAGGGCAATCCCAACCAAAAAGGCATCAATGCTTATGGCCAGGGAGAGCATGAGCATTACCCCGAAGTTGTTAATATCCACCACCCTTGCTTCAGGCTTGCGCCGGCGTGTTTCGGATATCATCTTCAGCCCGATGATGGTGAAGATGATAAAGGCAATCCAGAGTTCCACCCCTTCGGCCATGGATTGAAACCATAGTCCAAGCCGGTGGCCTCCCAGGAAAAAAACCAAATGGCTTAAAGCAAATATTAAGGCGGTCTTAAGCGGGACTCCCGGCTTTACCAGCCCGGAAACGGAGCTGTTGGTTATGCCCATGGAAAAACAGTCCATGGCCAATCCCAGGGAAATGATAAAAAGGATTAGAAGTTCCAAAATTCCAAAATTTATTGTTTCTGAAAATTCACAAGTTTAAGGTACCGAAATTATAAATAATCAGGCCAAAAACCTAAAGCGTTTTGGAGTGGCTTTCTCCGGAAAGGAGGTTCAATAAATGAGCCCGCAGATTTTTTCCAGGCCTTCCCGGTCGGTTTCGTCAAAAGCATCAAAAGACTTGCTGTCAACATCCAGCACCCCGGTTACCTGGTTTTTTTCATTTTTCAGCAGGACCACAATTTCGCTGTTGGAGCGGCTGTCGCAGGCGATATGTCCCGGGAACTTGTGTACATTGGGCACCAGTATACTTTTCTGCTGGTTGATGGCAGCCCAGCAAACCCCTTTATCCTTTTCCAGCAACTGGCAGGCAACGGGACCCTGGTAGGGTCCGGCAATGAGGTTGCCATTATCCAGCAGATAAAATCCGGTCCAGAAAAAGTGGTCCATTTTATGATGCAATACCGCCACAATGGTGGCCATGCGGGAGAGCCGGTTGCCGGGCTTGGCAAGTAAATCGTTTAGCTGGTCATAAATGCGGCGGTAGCGGGCCTGCTTTTGTTTCTGGTTCATGATTAAGGGGTGTTTGGTTTCTAAAAAAACGTTCACCCGGGGGTTTTGTTTAAAAAAACAGGCCGCCCTGAAACCAGGGCAGCCTGTAAATGGATAGGTAATACTTGAAAGGGGAATCAGGCTTTTTCAAGCTCCACGGTGAAGTGCCGCATAATGGGTACCTCGTTTACGATGCGGTAACCTTTGGTAATCTGGTCACGCTTTTGGTAAATGTTGCCCAGGCAGGCCGCAACATAATCCATGTGGTTGTTGGTGTAAACCCTGCGGGGTATAGCCAGTCGCAGCAATTCCAGGGCGGGATAGCGGTTTTCCCTGGTTTTGGGGTCCCGGTCGGCCAGCAGGGTGCCGATTTCCACACCCCTAACGCCTCCTTCAAGGTATAGCTCAATGGCCAGGGTCTGGGCCTGGTATTCTTCTTTGGGCACATTGGGAAGGAATTTTTTGGCATCCACAAATATGGCATGTCCTCCAAAAGGTTCCTGGCATGGTATGCCATGCTCCTTAAGTTTGTTGCCAAGATAGGCCACCTGCGCGATACGGGCTTCCAGGTAGTCAAACTCGGTACCGTCCATCAACCCCTGTGCCACGGCAGCCAGGTCGCGGCCGGCCAGTCCGCCATAAGTCAGGTAGCCTTCATATAGGATGCAATACATCCTGATTTTTTCGAAAACCTCCTTGTCACGGCATGCCAAAAATCCACCAATGTTTACGATGGCGTCTTTTTTGGAACTCATGGTTGCCCCGTCAACGTGGGAATACATTTCTTTTACGATTTCCCGGATGTCCTTGCCGGCATAGCCTTCTTCCCTTATCCTGATGAAGTAGGCATTCTCGGCAAAGCGCGCTGCATCGAAGAAAACGGGGATATCATATTTTTTACAGAGTTCGGAAACCTCCCTGATGTTTTGCATGGAAACAGGCTGCCCGCCTGAAGTGTTGCAGGTTACCGTGATAATGCACAAAGGGATTTGCTCTTTGGGATAGGTTTTGAAAACGTCTTCCAGCTTCTGCAAATCGATATTTCCTTTGAAGGGATGATACAAGGTGGTGTCGGAAGCCTCATCAATGGTGCAATCTATTGCATTGGCCCTTCTGAATTCAATATGTCCCTTGGTGGTGTCGAAGTGCGAATTTCCGGGCACTACATCTCCTTCTTTGATAAGGGCCGAAAATAAAACATTCTCGGCTGCACGTCCCTGGTGGGTGGGCACAAAATAGGGCATCCCAAACAGGGTGTTGATTACGTCTTTCATTTTGTAATACGAAAGGGAGCCTGCATAACTTTCGTCCCCAAGCATGATTTCCGACCATTGGTGGTGACTCATGGCTCCGGTGCCGGAATCGGTGAGCAGGTCTACAAAAACCTGGTCGCTGCGCAAATTGAAAAGATTGTAACCGGCTTCTGCAATCCATTGCTCTCGCTGTTCACGGGTGCTTCTGTAAAGGGGTTCAACTACTTTTATTTTATAAGGTTCTGCATAGGGTAATTCCATGGCAATAAAATTTTTTAATGAAAACTTGTATGATGGTAAAAAATGGAAAAGTCGTCGGGAGTTACCTGACAGGAAATGAGTCTCTGCGCTTGAGGTTGCGGTATACCTGCTTTAAGGATTGTTCTTTTTCCATCATCATGGGGTTATTCCGGAAAAGCAAAAATAAAAAATTTTGTCAAAGTTGCCTAACAGGCTTAAAATGTTAACGGTACATTTGGTTGGTTTTTGTGAGGATAATATTCTGATAGCTGAATTTATTCTATCTTTGGGCATATTTTGTATATGAAAAAAGGGCAACCCCAAAAATTTTTTCCATGAACAGGATTGCAGGTTTTATTTTAAAATTATTCGGATGGAATATTTACACCCGGGCTTCCCTGGAGATTAAAAAGGCGGTGATTATCATGGCGCCCCATACCAGCAACTGGGATTTTGTGATTGGACGTCTGGCTTTTTTTATGTACGGCATTTCTCCCAGGATTATCATCAAAAAAGAAGCTTTTACCCCCGTGATGGGTCCTATACTGCGCTGGCTGGGCGGAATTCCCGTTGACCGCAGCCAGAGCCAGAACACAGTAAAAAAAATAACCGACCACTTTAAGCAGCATGATAAATTTTACCTGCTTATCACCCCGGAAGGCACCCGAAAAAAAGTGAACAAGTGGAAGCGGGGATTCTACTTTATTGCCCTTACGGCCGAAGTCCCCATTTTTTGCGGCTTTCTGGACTACAAAAAAAAGGAGGGCGGCATTGGTATGGTGGTGAACCCATCCGGCGATTTTGAGGAAGATTTTAAAAAGATAGAGGATTTCTACCGTGGGAAACATGCCCGGCATCCCGAAAAATTCAATTTGAGCGAGGAAATCCCGGAAGAAAAGGCCCGCCCATAGCCCTTGCCCTGGTTGAAATTGAAGTCAGTAATGCCTGCATGCCCCAGGTTTTATTTTTTCTTCCCTGATGATTTTTTCTCCATGTCTTTAAAGTATACCTTCAAAAGCTGGCGGGCTGCCTGGTAGGATGTAATTTGCCGGTTGGTAAGCAGTTTTTCGGTTTCAGGAAGCTGTCGGGCCACTTTGGAGTTTTCGTAAAAATGACTCTTCAGCACTTCATTGATGGTTTCGTGCAGCCGGTGCTTTTGCTGGTTGTTGCGCCTGATGTAAAAGTGGCGATTGCGCTTCAGCAGGGTTTCGTACTCCTGAATCATGGCCCAGACTTCTTCAATCCCGGTTTTTTCCAGGGCAGAACATATTTCAACACGGGGTTTCCATCCGGTTGGTGGAGGCG
>SLRE01000195.1 GCA_007131125.1 Bacteroidales bacterium
AGTGGCCGTGTGTTGAAAAGACTGCGCCCTGCTCCCCAGGGTCGTGCACACCGGATCCGTAAAAGATCCAACCATGTGACCATTTTTGTTGACAGTAGAAATAAAAACGAGAACGAGTAAAATTTTCTGAAATGGGACAAAAAACAAATCCAATCGGCATGAGGCTGGGGATCATCAAAGGATGGGACAGCAACTGGTACGGCGGCAATAAATATGAAGCCAAACTGGTTGAAGACGACAAAATCCGTAAATATCTCAACGCCCGTTTATCCAAGGCCGGTATTTCAAAAATAATCATTGAAAGAACCCTGAAACTTATCACGGTTACCATCAATACTGCCCGCCCCGGTATCATTATCGGAAAAGGAGGACAGGAAGTGGATAAGCTCAAAGAAGAGTTGAAAAAGCTTACCCAGAAAGAGGTGCAGATCAACATCAGTGAGATCAAGCGCCCCGAACTGGATGCATTTTTGGTAGCCCAAACTGTTGCCAAGCAGATCGAAGGTAGGATCTCTTTCCGCCGTGCCGTCAAAACCGGTATTTCTTCCACCATGCGTTTGGGTGCCGAAGGAATAAAGATTACCGTTGCCGGGCGACTGGGTGGTGCCGAAATGGCCCGCACCGAAACCTATAAAGAAGGACGCATTCCTTTGCATACCCTCAGGGCCGACATTGACTTTGCCAAGGTTGAAGCCCATACCACCTATGGACGTATCGGGGTAAAAGTATGGATCTGTAAAGGAGAAGTATTCGGTAAAAAGGAACTTACGCCCTTTACCGAAGAGCCCTCCAAAGGAAGACCTGCACCTGGTGGCGGAGGCCGCTTCAGGGGAAGACGCAAAAAATAACAGGTAGTTTATCATTATCGTTTAGTAAAAGTTTGGAGTAATGTTACAACCGAAAAAGACAAAATACAGGAAACAGCAAAAAGGCCGTATGAAAGGCAATACCAAGCGCGGTTCCGAGATTGCATTTGGTTCCTTTGGTATCAAAGCCCTGGAGACCAAATGGATCACTGGTCGGCAGATTGAGGCAGCCCGTCAGGCCATTACCCGTCAGATGAAACGTGAAGGGCAGCTGTGGATCAGAATTTTCCCTGATAAACCCATTACCAAAAAACCTGCAGAGGTACGTATGGGTAAAGGGAAAGGTGCTCCTGAATACTTCGTGGCAAGGGTTTGCCCCGGCCGAATCCTCTTTGAAGCCGATGGGGTACCCGAGGCGGTAGCCAAGGAAGCCATGCGCTTAGGTGCTCAGAAGTTGCCCATAACCACCAGGTTTGTGGTTAGAAGGGATTATGTTGAATAAATTGATTTTATAATCCGAAAATAATTTGTAACTTTGCAGCCTTTTTGCAGGGGGATCAAAAACCAACGCAGCCGTTACCTGTCTGGATGTTTCGCCCCTTTTAGCCCGCAAAATTTGCGGGTTTGCTGACAAATTAAAATTCACCCTAAGATGAAGCAGAACGTAATTCGTGAAATGTCAACCAGTGAGCTCAAAGAGCGGTTGGAAGAAGAGGTAAAGCAACTGCGTAAACTCAAAATGAACCATGCAGTTTCCCCTTTGGAAAACCCCAACAAAATCCCTGCTTATCGTAAAATTGTAGCCAGGATTTTGACAGAGCTCCGTAAAAGGGAATTAGAAGAAATTAAACAAAAGTAATTTTTGAACATGGAAACCAGAAATCCCAGGAAAGAAAGAACGGGCATCGTTGTGAGCAATAAAATGGACAAGTCCGTAGTTGTGGAGGTCCAGCGTCGCGTGAAACATCCCATGTATAATAAATTCGTAAAACGGTCATCCCGTTTCATGGCGCATGATGAAAAAAACGATTGTAACCCGGGTGATACCGTGCGTATCATGGAAACCCGTCCTTTGAGCAAGAACAAATGTTGGAGATTAGTTGAAATACTTGAAAGAGCGAAGTAATTATGATACAATCAGAATCCAGACTTTCGGTAGCGGATAACAGCGGAGCAAAAGAAGTACTTTGTATCCGTGTGCTTGGAGGCACACGCCGCAGATACGCCGGCATTGGCGACAAAATTATTGTTTCGGTTAAAGACGCGCTTCCCTCAGGAAACATTAAGAAGGGAACTGTATCCAAAGCCGTTGTGGTACGCACCAAAAAAGATGTACGTCGTCCCGATGGAAGTTATATCCGCTTTGACGACAATGCAGTTGTACTGCTTACGGCCACCGAAGAGATGCGTGGCACCCGTATTTTTGGCCCCGTGGCCAGGGAGTTGCGCGAAAAACAATTTATGAAAATCGTTTCTTTGGCACCTGAAGTGCTTTAACGAGAAAAATATTTCAAGCATGAAACCCAAAATAAACATTAAAAAAGGGGATACCGTTAAAGTAATTGCCGGCAACGAAAAAGGAGCTGAAGGCAAGGTACTTTTTGTATATCCCGAAAAACGCCGGGCTTTGGTAGAAGGCATCAACATGGTGTCCAAGCATACCAAACCCAACGCTGCCAACCCCCAGGGTGGCATTGTAAAAAAAGAAGCCTCTATTCATATTTCCAACCTTATGGTGCTGGATGCCAAAGGCAACCCCACCCGCGTTGGACGCAAATTAGAAGGCGATAAACTGGTTCGTTATTCCAAAAAGACAGGGGAGGAAATTAAGTAATGAGCTATATACCAAGACTTAAAAAGAAGTATACCGAAGAAATTGTACCTGCCCTGAAGCAGGAATTTCAGTATAAGAGTACCATGGAATCGCCCCGTCTGGTGAAGATAGCCCTGAACCAGGGAGTTGGTGATGCCATTACCGACAAAAAGATTATTGAAACGGCCATTGAAGAAATGTCGCTTATAGCCGGTCAAAGAGCTGTTCCCACCAAATCCAAGAAAGACATCTCCAACTTTAAACTCAGAAGGGGAATGCCTATTGGTGTGCGGGTAACACTTCGCGGCTATAAAATGTATGAATTTCTCGACAGGCTGGTTTCCGTTTCATTGCCCCGTATTCGCGACTTTAAGGGCATCAATGAAAAAGGATTTGACGGCAGGGGAAACTTTACCTTAGGGGTACCTGAGCAGATTATTTTTCCTGAGATCAACATTGACAAGGTAAACCGCATCAACGGCATGGACATTACTTTTGTTACCACGGCCAAAACCGATAAAGAAGCATTTGCCTTGTTGCGTGAATTTGGAGTTCCATTTAAAAATCAAAAAAAATAAAACGATTGAATAATGGCAAAAGAATCAATGAAAGCCAGAGAGCTTAAAAGAGCCAGGATGGTTGCCAAATATGCTGCCAAAAGGGCCGAGCTAAAAGCCAAAGGAGATTGGGAAGGACTGCAGAAGCTGCCCAAAAACTCTTCTCCGGTGCGCCTTCACAACCGCTGCAAACTGACCGGTCGCCCCAAAGGCTACATGCGCCAGTTTGGTGTTTCACGGATCAATTTCCGCGAAATGGCTCATAAAGGTTTAATCCCTGGTATTACTAAAGCTAGCTGGTAGTTTTTTATAAGTAACCATTTATTTTTTAACAATGATAACCGATCCAATTGCAGATTATCTGACAAGAATAAGGAATGCCGTAAAGGCCAATCACAGGATTGTGGAAATTCCTGCATCGAATCTCAAGAAGGGGATCACCAAGATTCTTTTTGAAAAGGGATACATCCTCAATTATAAGTTTGTGGATGATACCAAACCCCCTGTCATTAAGATAGCTTTGAAGTACCATCCGGTGACGAAGCTTCCAGCTATCAACGATATTACCAGGGTTAGCAAGCCCGGTTTGCGTAAGTATTGCAGCAGCGACAACCTTCCCCGTGTTTTGAACGGGCTGGGTATCGCCATTATTTCCACTTCCAATGGATTGATCACCGATAAGGAAGCCCGTAAACTCAAAGTTGGCGGGGAAGTTTTATGTTACGTAAGCTAAAGGAGGGGAAAAATGTCAAGAATAGGAAATCTAACCATCAATATACCCGAAAAAGTCACCGTGACTGTTTCAGACAACAACGTTGTTACGGTAAAGGGTCCGAAAGGAGAACTTAAGCAGGCGCTTGATCCTGACATCACCGTTAAGATAGAAGGAAACGAGCTGAATGTCGTCCGCCCGTCTGACCAGAA
>SLRE01000003.1 GCA_007131125.1 Bacteroidales bacterium
CCGTTGTCATCATCACCGTTGTCATCATCACCGTTGTCGTCGTCCCCGTTATCATCGTCACCATTGTCGTCATCTCCATTG
The DNA here is from genome assembly GCA_007131125.1 of Bacteroidales bacterium. Classification (GTDB taxonomy): domain Bacteria; phylum Bacteroidota; class Bacteroidia; order Bacteroidales; family UBA7960; genus PUML01. The sequence continues at coordinate 82 of SLRE01000003.1, forward strand.
TCATTGTCATCATCTCCGGTGTCCTGCTGGAAAGGGGGCAGCTGATTGGTAATGCAATGAATTGCGCCTTCCCAGCCGATCATGGCGTTGCAATCAATCCCGATGACCTCCTTTCCGGGCATAAGGTTTTCATAGGTTGCCAGTGCCAGGGAATCTCTTTCATCATTATAAATGGGCACCAGCACGGCATCGTTGACTATAAGGCTGTTGATATAGGTTTTCCAGTTTTCTGCCTTGGGGATCTTGTGAATAGAATACTCTTTTCCTTCAGGGTGGTCTATATTCAGCAATGTCTGGTAATTGTTTTCCAGTATCTGATGGTCGTTATGCCACTCATCTACGGTGCTGATGATAAAGGTGGTGTCGTTAAGGAGCTTGACCTGCATATCCAGGTGGCCCCAGTAATCGCTGCTCAGGGCGCTAAAGGTGTAGATCTCGTGAATATTCATATAGTTGGCCAGGATGCTGTCGATTTCCGCAGGAGGTATTCCGGGATTGTTTGAATACAGGCGGTCGGTGGCAAAAAGGCGGCCGTGGCTGTCCACAAGGTAGTTTCCTCCATCAAAAATGATATTGGTAAAATCGTAAAAATTCAAATCCCAGTATTGGGCAAGCCTGTGAGGAAGGTCCTGGTCGCCATGATTGGTGGCCAGATCGTCAAATCCTACAATAGCAAGCTCTCCGTCGTCATAAATACTGAAAGGTCCATGGTCCCTTACCCATATCCGGTATCCGTTAACCATGATGAAAACCACGTTATCAAGGGGCACTTCATGATAATTGAGAGAATTTACCATGTCGGAGCGATGGCTTTCGCTGTTGGTTTGCATAAAAACGGTTGCCCTTGACTGTATGCCGTCAATTACGGCAACGGCAATTTCATCATACTGATGATTGCTGTAAGGGCTCCAGTACATGACCACCCCGGCCACGGAATCATATTCCGGAATGGTGGTGGGATTAACCGGAAAATTCTTTGGCAGGTCTGCGTGCAGGTTGAGAGAAAAAAAAAGGAATAAAAACGGCAGGTAAATATTTTTCAACATAGAATTATTTAAAGGGTTAAAAAATTACAGATCATCCTCTTTTACCTTGTAACCTGCATCTTCAATGGTTCCACTTACCTCAGGGATGCTGGTGAGGGTTTGGTCAAAAACAACTTTTGTGGTTTTTTCCTTGTGGTCGGCTTCTACAGACTCCACACCGGGAAGCTCTTTAACCCGGCGCTCTATGAGGGCTTCACAACCTGTGCAGGTCATGCCTTCAACCGATAAAGTGATTTCAACCCGGTCTTCCGGGGCAATTACCGGGGTAACCACCCTTTCTTCCTCTATGCGTTCATGAGTGGTTTGAATATACCAGGGCAATGCCAGCAGTACCAGCGCAAATACGGTCACGATACCCAGAAAAACTACGGGGTTAACCCCGGCTCTTCTGCGATGGCCCGGGTCCTGCCTGCCGCGCCGCATGGTGCGGATGTTTTGATACCACAGTATGGTCAAAAGCAACAATACCAATACAATAATAAATGGCCAGAAAGTAAGTATCCTTTCGATGGTGGGGTCGCCACCTGCCGGTGCAGCCATGGAAAGCCCGCAGGTGAAAAGCATCAGACTGCCTGTCAGAAGGAGTTTTGCCGGTGTTTTCATGTTGTTCCTGGTTTGAAGTTTATGTATAATTGGTAAAATTAATATGTTTTTCCAAACTAAACCAATCCATGTTTACAGATGCATTAAAAACATGAGGGTTTGGATTATGGAATTACCGGATTTTTTCTTAAATTTATGGGAAAGAAATATTTTTAATCAATAAAATAGCAGATATGACAGAGCACAGGTTGTATAAAGAAAAGGTAAAAGCCCAGCTTGAAGAATGGGAAGCGGAAATGGAAAAAATGAAAGCCCAGGCCAAACAGGAAGATGTTAACATGCGTTTGGACCAGGAAAAACGGCTTCAGGAATTACAATTAAAAATGGCCAAAGGACGCAAAAGGCTGGAAGAACTGGAAAGTTCCGGATCGGACGCATTAAAAACCCTTAAAGAAGGAATGGAAAAAGCCATGGAAGATTTGCGCACCGCCTTTAAAGAGGCAGGGTCAAAATTCAAAAAACCCGATTCATGAATTTTTCCTTATTATAATTTGAGTTTTGGTAAAATAAACTGAAAACCCTTGTTTCCGGATAAATCAATCCACCCGGAAACAAGGGTTTTTTTCAAAGCGGCTATTCGATAGGAAGGCCGGCCTGCTTCCATTCTTCTTTTCCGCCTTCATAATCATAAACGTTGGTAAACCCAAGGGTTTCCAGTTTTTTTGCTGCCGACGGGCTGGCAGTGCAGTCATAATTACTGCAATAAACCACAAGGGGTTCATCCTTGTCAAACCTTTCGCGGGCTTCCTTGCCGATTTTTTCCAAAGGAATATTGATGGCGCCACGTATGTGCCCTTTGTTGTATGATTCTTTGGAAAGTAACTCTATTACAGTCACTTCCCTATTATCCATTTTCTTTTTCAGTTCTTCTTTGGTTATGGTTTGCATGTTTTTATTATTTTTAAATTAATACTGTCAGATGTCTGTGGCGCCAAATATGGATAACCTTCCATGTGGTAATAATTGTTTATTATGCTAATACCTCCGGCATGATTCGTTTTATAAATCCGGACTTTGTTTTCAAAGGCCATCCATATTGTTAAACCCGAAAAGGGCTTATTTTGTTTGAAAAATGGGATTGATTTGCCTGAATTCATTTTGGTTTGGGAGGTCGGTTTTTCCGGAATGTTTTTTGCACACCAATTATCCTTATTTTTGCAACTTCTAAAAAACACCTTTAAACGACTGTAATTTAATGCAATTATCCTTTCTGTCTTTTATTAAACCTGCAAGAGCACTTTTAATTTTTTCTTTTATTCTTATCCTCTCCTTTTCCGGCTGCGGGCCGGCCCGTGAAATCACCCGCCTTAGCAAAGAAGGCAAATCTGCTTATGAGGCCGGAAACCACCAGGCTGCACTGGATTATTACCAAAAGCTTATCGAACTTAAAGAAGACCGTGATGATGAGGTTTCCGGAGAAACCCTCAACAAGGCGGGAATGGCCGCCTATCATCTCGGAAAGACCTCTCTTTCTCTGCAATACCTTGATAGGGCAAGACATACGGAGGCCGCCGATGAGCATACCTATGTCGCGCTCGCCGAAGGATACCGCGAAATTGACAATCTTTCAAGGGAAATAACCAACCTTGAGATATATGTAAATGAATATCCGGAAGGAGAAAAAATTGAAACCATGCGGGAGCGGTATTTCGAAACACTGGTGGAAAGCATGAACTGGGAAAAAGCTTACGAACTCTGGCCTGAACTTGAACAGGAAACCAGGGAAAAAGAATCCTTTCTTAATGGATACTTTGCTGTAAATAAGGCCCTTGGTAATGATGAGAAATGCACACTACTGGCCAGGGAAATTCTTCAAATCAACGAAAACAATGTTGATGCCCTGGAGTGGCTTGGGCTGAAATACTTCCGCAGGGCCGAAAACCGCTATAACCGTGAAATGGAAGCCTATGAACGAAACCGGACCCACCGGCAATATGCTATTTTGCTGGAAGCTTTTGAAGAAATCAACCAGGATTTTCGTACAGCATTGAACTACCTGTCCCGACTATATCAAAAAGAGCCCTCGGCCCGCATTGCCAGCTACCTGGCCAACATCTATCAGCGTTTTGAAGATGAGGAACGGGCAAGATACTACAGACAAAAAGCACGGGAATAAACCTGCTTCCGTTTTCTTTTTTTTGATTAATTTTTTACAGGAATAAGTATTTTTTGAGGTTAAAACAGCTATTTAGTTATATCAGTTGAACTTTTTTATTCCTACATTTGTTGCTGTATTAATGTAATAAAGATAATTTACTGAATTGCATAGTATCTCAAATGCGTTTTTAAAAGGTTCTGTAAAGTATTTTAAGCCCTCTTAACCGGGTCTTTTTTTGTCAGAGTTGACTGCCTGCCA